>NZ_JBHWKU010000033.1:0-87653 GCF_042730645.1 Streptomyces sp. NPDC059906 | reverse complement strand
TCGGCAGCGTCTGAGTTGTATAAGCGCCAGACGCCTCATGGGCTGCCCGCCCGTTCGGGTGGGGTACGGCGCGGGGGCGCCTCCTGCCGCAGGGGGCGCCCCGGCGACGTACATTCGATACACCCACATGCCCGCGCGGCTTTCCTGTCGTAGCGTCCGGATATGACCAATCCGTCCCCGCCGCGCAAGGCGCCGGAGCCGCCCTGGCGGACCGAGGGCACGCCCGACGAGCCGCCCAAACCGCCGCCCGGTGGCCGGCGGATGCGCGGCGGCTGGTGGAACCTGGTCCTGGCCGCGCTGATCGTCTACCTCATCGCCAACCTCGTGCTCTCCTTCTTCAACGAGGGCGACGAGCCGACCATCTCCTACACGGAGTTCAGCGAACAGGTCGACGAGGGCAACGTCAGCAAGATCTACGCCAAGGGCGACGCGATCCAGGGGCAGCTGAAGAAGGCCCGGGACAATCCCGAGGGCGACGGGACGTACACCAAGTTCACCACCGAGCGGCCGACCTTCGCGGACGACCAGCTCTGGGCCGAGCTGACGAAGAACAAGGTCACGGTCACCGCCGAGCCCGTCGTGCAGCACCGCAGCTTCCTGGCCAACCTGCTGATCGCGCTGGCCCCGATGCTGATCCTGGTGGTGTTGTGGATCTTCATCGCGCGGCGCATGCGGGGTGCCCTGGGCGGCGGGGCGGGCGGGATGCTGGGCCGCAAGGCGCCGCCGAAGCCGGTCGAGCTGGAGGCCGGGAAGCCGCGCACCACCTTCGCCGACGTCGCGGGGATCGACGAGGTGGAGGGCGAGCTGAGTGATGTCGTCGACTTCCTGAAGAACCCGGACGCCTATCGCCGCATGGGCGCCAAGATGCCCCGGGGCGTGCTGCTGACCGGCCCGCCCGGTACCGGAAAGACGCTCCTCGCGCGCGCGGTGGCCGGAGAGGCGGGCGTGCCGTTCTTCTCCGCGTCGGCGTCCGAGTTCATCGAGATGATCGTGGGCGTGGGTGCCTCGCGGGTGCGGGAGCTGTTCGCGGAGGCCCGCAAGGTGGCGCCGTCGATCATCTTCATCGACGAGATCGACACCATCGGCCGGGCCCGCGGCGGCGGCTCCGGCATGGGCGGGCACGACGAGCGCGAGCAGACCCTGAACCAGATCCTCACCGAGATGGACGGCTTCTCCGGCTCGGAGGGCGTGATCGTCATCGCCGCCACCAACCGCGCCGACATCCTGGACGCGGCCCTGACCCGCCCCGGCCGCTTCGACCGGGTGGTCAGCGTCTCGCCGCCGGACCGCGGTGGCCGCAAGGCGATCCTGGAGATCCACACCCGCGAGATCCCGCTCGCCCCGGACGTCGACCTCGCCCAGGTGGCCCGTACGACGCCGGGCATGACCGGTGCCGAACTCGCCAACCTCGCCAACGAGGCGGCGCTGCTCGCGGTGAAGCGGAAGCAGGAGCGGGTGACGCAGGCGAACCTCTCCGAGGCGCTGGAGAAGGTCCAGCTCGGGGCGGAGCGTCCGCTGGTGATGCCCGAGGAGGAGCGCCGGCGCACCGCGTACCACGAGAGCGGTCACGCGCTGCTGGGCATGCTGCAGCCGGGCGCCGATCCCGTCCGCAAGATCACCATCGTGCCGCGCGGCCGGGCGCTCGGGGTGACGCTGTCGACGCCGGACGCGGACAAGTACGCGTACACGGAGGAGTACCTGCGCGGGCGGATCATCGGGGCGCTCGGCGGCATGGCGGCCGAGCACGTCGTGTACGGGGTGATCACGACCGGTTCGGAGAGCGACCTAGAACAGGTCACCAACATCGCCCGCGGGATGGTCGCGCGGTGGGGCATGAGCGAGCGGGTCGGCCGGCTCTCCGCCCTGCCCGGCGACGCCCAGCAGGCGTACGGCCTCGCCGCCGCACCCCAGACGCTCGACGCGATCGACGGTGAGATGCGGCGGGTCGTGGACTCCTGCTACGAGGAGGCCGTGCGCAAGTTGCGCGACCACCGGGGACAGCTGGACGCGCTCGCCGGGTCGCTGCTGGCGAGCGAGACGCTGGACGAGGCGGAGGCGTACCGCATCGCCGGGATCACCCGGCTGACGAAGGACGACCCGGAGGCCTGAGCACCCTTCGCCGGCCGTCTACTTCTGCGGGAACCTCCAGACGTGGGGCTCGCCGTCCTCCTCCGACCAGTGGACCTCGACGCTCGTGGCGCCCGCGGGGATCACGTAGGTCTCGCAGAAGACATGGCTCTCGCCCTGCTTCCAGCCCTCGACGTCGTACGGCCCGCCCTTGTGCGTGTACTTGATGTGCGCGGTGGCCGGCACCAATGCCCATGGCGTCCACGGCGTCCGCCACCGCCTTCGCGGCCTCCGCCTCGGTGCCCACCTCGACCTTCCCGCTCGCGCTCTCGCCCTGCGCCATGTCGCCGCCCGAGGCGGGCTGGGAGGGCGGCGGCGAGGCCTGGGTGGCCGCCCCGCCCTCGACGGCTCCGGCGCGGCGAGAGAAGTCAGTCCGAATCGGTCGTCAGGGGACCCGAGCGATCAGGTATCGGAAGACGTTCGGCATCCATACGGTCCCGTCCGGCCGCTGGTGCGGATGCAACGCCTCCGTCAGTTCCTTGTCGACCTGCGCCCGGTCGGTCGCCGCGACCGCCGCGTCGAACAGCCCGGTCGACAGCAGCCCGCGCACCGCGCTGCCCGGGTCGGCGTAGCCGAACGGGCACGCCACCCGCCCCGAGCCGTCCGGCCTGAGCCCGGCCCGCTGGGCCACCTCCTCCAGGTCGTCGCGCAGGGCGGGGCGCCAGCCGCCCGTGCCGCGCGTCGGGTCGGTGAGCTTGGCCGCCACCCGCAGCACCGACGTCGTGGCGCACCGCTCGGGCGGGCCCCAGCCGGCCAGCACCACGGCCGCCCCGCGCGCCGCGAGCGGTGTCGCCCGGGCGAGCAGATCACCGAGCGCCTCCCAGTCGCCGGCGCGGCACCCGCTGGGTTCGAAGGCGGTCACCAGCGTGAACGCGGGCGCCGTGGGGTCCGCGGCGTCCCCGGGCGCGCCCTGGACGATCCGTGGTGCCTCGCCACGCGTGCGCGTGCTCACCGTGCTGTCCGCCCCGGGGTCCTCGGACGTCCCGGACGGCAGGCGCCGACGGGCCAGGTCCAGGAGTTCCGGGGAGCGGGAGTCGACCCCGGTCACCGCCGCACCGCGCGAGGCGGCCATCAGCAGCGCGAGTCCTGAACCGCAGCCCAGGCCCAGCATCCGGGTGTGGCCGCCCACGTCCAGTCGCTCGTAGACGGCCTCGTAGAGCGGTACGAGCATCCGCTCCTGTATCTCGGACCAGTCACGCGCGCGTGCACGCGGGTCCACGTGAGGCGTCGCCTCCGCGTGGGACGAGTGCTGCCGCACGAGCGTAGGTGTCATAGGAAAGTGCCCCAATCGCCGAGTGTTGCCGCCGTGCCCGATTCCGTGGCCCCCGTGCAGTGCGCTCGCACTCCCCCCGTATGCCAGGTAACTCCGGGCTCGCCGTGGCGTCCAGTGGTGGCGGGGCCCGGTTTGCCCGATCCCCGGCGCCGTGGCGAGATTTCACTTCCCGGCAACACGGGCCTGGCCCCGTGGTACCCGGGGTATCCCCGTCCCGCGCCCCGGCCCGGATGGCCGGATCGTGTCGCCGGTCGATGACCGTGGGTGGCCGCCGCACCGACGGCACGGTTCCGGCCAAGGTCGGCCGGGCCGACGGTCACCGCGCGGGGCCCGGATGCGCCGGGAGGCGGGGCGGTGCCGCACGCCCGTGTCGCACCCGGTAACGTCACGTCCGTCGGCGCGTCCACCGGGACGGCATCCCTCCGGGGCGACAGCGGCCGAAACGCCCCTTGCGCAGGCGCGGGCCCCTCGCACTCCGGCGCGTGGACGGCGGTTACGCGCCGGTGCGTACGTCGGACTACGCACCAGCTTGGTATGAGCTGTGAGACTTCTCCGCAGATCAGCGCACCCGCCCTCGTCGGGACGCATCAGCGGCAACTGACTGGTACGTGCAAATTATTTGGGATGCCCCGGAATAGGAACACAGCGGCACCCCGGCTCGTTGTCATTACGTGAGCACGACACCACCTGTTCTCGCCGCAGAGCTGGCGCAGGCGTGGGCCGACATTCAGCGGCACCACACCGAGCTGCCCGATCTTGCCGCGCCCGAGTCCCTGATCGGAGAGTCGTCGTCCGCCTGCGGGCACGAGCTCTCCTTCGAGCGACTGCTTCACGAGGCAGTCCACGGCATCGCCGCCGCGCGCGGAGTACGCGACACCTCCCGCGCGGGGCGCTACCACAACCGTCGATTCCTCGCGATCGCCGAGGAGCTGGGCCTGGACCACCCCGAGGAGCCGCATCCCAGCAGCGGCTTCTCGCTGGTCACGCTCACCCCCGAGGCGAAGCGCCGGTACCGCCCGACGATCGAACGCCTCCAGCGCGCGCTGAAGGCCCACACCGTCGCCACCGCGACCGACACGGCCCGCAGCTTCCGCGGTCCGGCCGCCCGGCACGGCTCCTCCGGGGGAGGGGTGCGCGTGAAGGCGGTCTGCGACTGCGGGCGCAACGTCCGCGTCGTCCCGTCCGTGCTGGCCCAGGCGCCGATCATGTGCGGCGGCTGCGGCAAGCCGTTCCGGATCCCGGAGGTGGTCGGCGCGGGAATGAGCTGACGGTCCGGCTGCTCGTGGCAGCCGGACCGGGCCGGGTGCCGTCGTCCGGAGGCGAGTGGCCCGCCCCCGGGCGGGCCCGGAGCCCGCCGTCCGACGGGCCTGCCCGCGTGTGGCACAATGGCTAGCTGTACTCGACAGTCGCACAGGACCCCTCTCTCCTCCGGCTGACGCGTCCATCGGGCACTCGGGTACCGCAACCCCACGCGGCTCTCTCGCCGTGCCCACCCACGTCAAAACCAGGAGAATCCACTCCCGTGGCAGTCAAGATCAAGCTGAAGCGTCTGGGCAAGATCCGTTCGCCTCACTACCGCATCGTCGTCGCCGACTCCCGTACCCGCCGTGACGGCCGGGCCATCGAGGAGATCGGCAAGTACCACCCGACGTACAACCCGTCGGTGATGGAGGTCGACGCCGAGCGTGTCGCGTACTGGCTCGGTGTCGGCGCCCAGCCGACCGAGCCCGTGCTCGCCATCCTGAAGAAGACCGGCGACTGGCAGAAGTTCAAGGGCGAGCCCGCCCCGGCTCCGCTGCTGCAGCCGGCCGAGAAGGCGGCCCGCCCGTCCTTCGAGGCGATCGGCGGCGAGGACGAGGGCAAGGGTGAGGCGATCACCCAGAAGAAGAAGGCCGACAAGAAGGACGAGGCCGCCGCCGAGTCCTCCGCGTCCGAGGCCTGAGCATGCTCGAGGAGGCTCTCGAGCACCTCGTGAAGGGCATCGTCGACAACCCCGACGATGTGCAGGTCGCCTCGCGCAACCTGCGCCGCGGGCGAGTGCTCGAGGTCCGGGTCCACCCCGACGACCTCGGCAAGGTGATCGGCCGCAACGGCCGCACCGCACGCGCGCTGCGCACCGTCGTGGGCGCCATCGGCGGCCGCGGTGTCCGTGTCGACCTCGTCGACGTGGACCACGTCCGCTGACGCCAATCGCAGCACCGGCTCGGGCCGGGGAAGGCCACTGGGCCGTCCCCGGCCCGCAGTCGTATGAGCCCGACCGGCTCCTCGCAGTACCGACAGGAGAGCAAGCACAGTGCAGCTGGTAGTCGCGCGCATCGGCCGCGCCCACGGAATCAAGGGCGAGGTGACCGTCGAGGTCCGCACGGACGAGCCGGAGCTGAGGCTCGGGCCCGGCGCCGTACTGGCCACCGACCCCGCCTCCACCGGGCCGCTCACCATCGAGTCCGGCCGGGTGCACAGCGGCCGGCTCCTGCTGCGCTTCGCCGGCGTCCACGACCGCACCGGCGCCGAGGCACTGCGCAACACCCTCCTGATCGCCGACGTCGACCCCGCCGAGCGGCCCGAGGACGAGGACGAGTACTACGACCACCAGCTGATCGACCTCGACGTGGTCACCGAGGACGGCACCGAGGTCGGCCGCATCACCGAGATCTCCCACCTGCCCACCCAGGACCTCTTCGTGGTGGAGCGCCCCGACGGCAGCGAGGTCTACGTGCCGTTCGTCTCCGAGATCGTCACCGGGATCGACCTGGACGGGCAGCGCGCGGTCATCGACCCGCCGCCCGGACTGATCGACGACCGCGCGGAGATCGCCTCCGCGCGGGACACCGCCGGGGACGAGGCGTAATGCGGCTCGACGTCGTCACGATCTTCCCCGAGTACCTGGAACCGCTGAACGTCTCCCTCGTCGGCAAGGCACGCGCGCGCGGACAGCTCGGCGTCCACGTGCACGACCTGCGCGAGTGGACGTACGACCGCCACAACACGGTCGACGACACCCCCTACGGCGGCGGCCCCGGCATGGTCATGAAGACCGAGCCGTGGGGCGACGCCCTGGACTCCGTCCTGGCCGACGGCTACGAGACGGGGTCCGGCGAGCCCGCCCTCATCGTGCCCACGCCCAGCGGCCGACCGTTCACCCAGGAACTCGCCGTCCACCTCTCCGAGCGGCCCTGGCTGATCTTCACCCCCGCCCGCTACGAGGGCATCGACCGCCGGGTCGTCGATGAGTACGCGACCCGGATGCCGGTGTACGAGGTGTCCATCGGCGACTACGTGCTGGCCGGCGGTGAGGCCGCCGTACTCGTCGTCACCGAGGCCGTGGCCCGGCTGCTGCCCGGGGTGCTGGGCAATGCCGAGTCCCACCGGGACGACTCCTTCGCCCCCGGCGCCATGGCCAACCTGTTGGAGGGCCCCGTCCACACCAAGCCGCCGCAGTGGCGCGGGCGCGGCATCCCGGACGTACTGCTCAGCGGCCACCACGGCAAGATCGCCCGCTGGCGCCGCGACGAGGCCCTGCGCCGCACCACGGCCAACCGGCCCGACCTGATCGAACGGTGCGATCCCGCCGCCTTCGACAAGAAGGACCGCGAGATGCTCTCCATCCTGGGCTGGCAGCCCGACCCGGACGGGGAACCGTACGGCCGATTTTGGCGCAGGACCCCGGGCATGGAAGAATAGGCGGCTGTTGTGCGTCCGTCCGGAGCGCGCCCCTGCCACAGGGGGAGACGACGCCCGTCCCGACCCGCACGACCCTGATTCCGAAACACCTAGTTTCCGCCGATGACCTGTGGCATCGGCGAGGAAAGCAGACGAAATGTCTCACCTGCTCGACTCCGTCGACGCCGCGTCGCTGCGCAGCGACGTCCCGGCCTTCCGCCCCGGCGACACCGTCAACGTCCACGTGCGCGTCATCGAGGGCAACCGCTCCCGTGTGCAGCAGTTCAAGGGCGTCGTCATCCGCCGTCAGGGCGCCGGCGTGCGCGAGACCTTCACGGTCCGCAAGGTCTCCTTCTCCGTCGGCGTCGAGCGCACCTTCCCGGTGCACACCCCGATCGTGGAGAAGATCGAGCTCGTCACCCGCGGTGACGTCCGCCGCGCCAAGCTGTACTACCTGCGCGAGCTGCGCGGCAAGGCCGCGAAGATCAAGGAGAAGCGCGACAGCTGAGCGCCCTGAGGGGTCCGCGCCGGGGCCGGATAGCATCTGGCCCCGATGGACACCGAAACACAGCACACGGAGCGCGACCGCTCCTCCCGCCCTTCCGACTCCGAGCAGCCCTCGGATCCGGAGGGCCCGGAGGAACGGTCGCGTTCCGCGTTCACGGGGCGGATCGGGGACTGGGTGCCGGGCGGCCGGATCACCGTGACCCTGCTGATCCTCCTGCTGTTCCTGCTGCTCGTCAGCACCTTCGTCCTGCAGCCGTTCCAGATTCCCAGCGGATCGATGGAGCGCGGATTGAGGATCGGTGACCGGGTTCTCGTAAACAAGTTGGCGTACCGTTTCGACGGTCGGCCGCGCAGGGGAGACATCGTCGTCTTCGACGGCACCGGGAGCTTCGGGCACGGCGACTACATCAAACGCGTTGTCGGTGTGGGCGGGGACCACGTGGTGTGCTGCGACGAGGAGGGGAGGATCCGGGTGAACGGCCAGTCGGTCGACGAGTCGGCCTTCCTGTACCCCGGAGACCGCCCGTCCACGGTGCCCTTCGACGTCGTCGTCCCCGACGGCACCCTCTTCGTCCTCGGCGACCACCGGGCCGACTCCAGCGACTCCCGCGACCACCTGGGCTCCCCGGGGGGCGGGATGGTCCCGCTGGACGACGTGATCGGCCGCGCCGACTGGATCGTCTGGCCCTTCGGCCATGCCACCCACCT
Source organism: Streptomyces sp. NPDC059906 (assembly GCF_042730645.1). Taxonomy (NCBI): domain Bacteria; kingdom Bacillati; phylum Actinomycetota; class Actinomycetes; order Kitasatosporales; family Streptomycetaceae; genus Streptomyces; species Streptomyces sp. NPDC059906. The sequence goes on along the minus strand of NZ_JBHWKU010000033.1, from coordinate 79,378 downwards.
CGACCGCCCCGACGCCTACGCGCGCGTGCCGGACGAGGACGCCGATGGGTAGCCGGGGCAAGCCGCGGGGAGCGCCCAGCAGCCCCGCGGAGAACCTGCTGCCCACCGGGTCCAGGCGCACCGCCGCGCCGTCCGGCGGCCGCTCGCGCGCCGAGCGCCGCAAACTCCAGCGCAAGGTCAAACGGCGGCGCAGACGCGGCGCCGTCAAGGAGATCCCGCTCCTAGTCGGCGTCGCGGTCCTCATAGCGCTGGTGCTCAAGACCTTCCTCGTCCAGGCCTTCGTGATCCCGTCGGGCTCCATGGAGCAGACCATCCGGATCGGCGACCGGGTCCTGGTGGACAAGCTGACCCCCTGGTTCGGCTCCGAGCCGCAGCGCGGGGACGTCGTGGTCTTCCGGGACCCCGGCGGCTGGCTCCAGGGCGAGCAGACCACCAAGAAGGACGATCCCGTCGTCGTCAAACAGGTCAAGGAAGGCCTCGCCTTCATCGGACTGCTGCCGTCCGACGACGAGAAGGACCTCATCAAGCGGGTCGTCGGCGTGGGCGGCGACCACGTCAAGTGCTGCGACAAACAGGGCCGCGTCACCGTCAACGGCGTTCCCCTGAACGAGGACTACCTGTACCCCGGGGACAGCCCGTCCCGGACGCCGTTCGACGTCACCGTCCCCGAGGGGCGGCTGTGGGTGATGGGCGACCACCGGTCCAACTCCGCCGACTCCCGGGCCCACCAGGAGACCGACTTCGGCACCGTGTCCCAGGACGAGGTGGTGGGGCGGGCCATGGTGATCGCGTGGCCGTTCGGTCACTGGACCACCCTGGACGAGCCGAAAACGTACGCGTCCGTGTCCGACGCGGCCCCCGGTTCGACCGCCGCTCCCGAGCTGTCGCATAGGGTTGCCCCCTACGATCCGAACGCGATGATGGAACTCCCGACCCCTGCGGAACTCCCGCTCGTTATGGGAGTGGTGGGCCTGCGCCGTATCCGGGGCAGGCGGCGGCAGAGAGTGAGGAGTTGGCGTGGGGGATGTGGCGGTTGGCGCACGGTCCGGTCACGACGGCGAGGAGAACCGCGGACGCCCCGAGGAGAGGTCCGGTCCGGCCGCGGTCGGCGCCCCCGACTCCGGATACGGCTCCGGAACCGAGGACGGCAGGGTGACGAACGGACAGCGCGGGCAGGACGGACACAACGGCGGGACGGAGGACGAGGGAGTCGGCGGGACGCCGCCCGAGACCCCTCCCGCGGCCAAGAAGCAGCGCTCCTTCTGGAAGGAACTGCCGATCCTGATCGGCATCGCGCTGGTGCTCGCCCTGCTGATCAAGACGTTCCTGGTGCAGGCGTTCTCGATCCCCTCCTCCTCGATGGAGAACACCCTTCAGATCGGTGACCGGGTCCTGGTCGACAAGCTGACCCCCTGGTTCGGCTCGGAGCCCGAGCGCGGCGAGGTCGTGGTCTTCCACGACCCGGCCGACTGGCTGGCGGGCGAGCCGACACCCGACCCGAACGCGCTGCAGACGGTCCTCAGCTGGATCGGCCTGATGCCGTCCGCGGAAGAGAAGGACCTGATCAAGCGGGTGATCGGAGTCGCCGGTGACACGGTCGAGTGCAACAAGACCGGCCCGCTCAAGGTCAACGGCAAGGCGCTGAACGAGCCCTACGTCTACCCCGGCAACACGCCGTGCTCGGACGACGACCAGGGCGGGCGGTTCAAGGTCACGGTGCCCGAGGGCAAAATCTGGGTCATGGGCGACCACCGGCAGAACTCCCGGGACTCCCGCTACAACCAGTCGGACAAGAACGGCGGCATGGTTCCGGTGGACGAGGTCGTCGGCCGCGCCATCGTGGTCGCCTGGCCGATGAACCGCTGGGGCACCCTGTCGGTCCCGGACACCTTCAGCCAGGACGGGCTGTCCCAGGCCCAGTCCCCGTCGCGGTCCTCGGCCGCCGCCGCGCTGTCGGTCGCGCCCCAGGGCCTGGCCGTCGCCGGTGCGGTCCCGTTCGTGTGGTGGCGCCGTCGTCGTACCGCCCCGGCCGAGACCCGCTGAGCCCTCGCGTGTCCCGCCGCGGTTCGACCAGCCCCCTTCCGGCCTCCGGGAGGGGGCTGCCCCGTTGGCGTACCGCCGGGTAAGGTGCCGCTCCATGGGTGGCGAGAGCACGACACGTACGGCCCCGCGCGGCGGCGGAGCGAACAAGGGCCCGGTGGGCAGCCGGACCGGACAGCGGCTGTCCGGCATCGCGGTGGCGCTGGGCCTGGTGCTGTTCCTCGGCGGCTTCGCCTGGGGAGCGGTGGTCTACCGTCCCTACACCGTGCCGACCAGCTCGATGACGCCGACGATCGACGCCGGTGACCGGGTCCTGGCGCAGCGCATCGACGGGGCCGACGTCCGCCGTGGCGACGTCGTCGTGTTCAAGGACGCGACCTGGGCCAACGCCCCCATGGTCAAGCGGGTCGTCGCCGTCGGCGGGGACACCGTCTCCTGCTGCCAGAAGGGCAAGCTGAAGGTCAACGGCAAGGTGATCGACGAGCCGTACCTGCCCGCCGGTACCCCGGCCGAGATCAGCGACTTCCAGACCGTGACCGTCCCGGAGGGCCGCCTGTTCCTGCTCGGCGACGAGCGGGACAACTCCGTGGACTCCACCGCCCACCTGACCGACGCGGCCGGCGGCACCGTGTCGCGCGGCGCCGTGGACGCCCGCGTGGACGCCGTGGCCTGGCCCGTGAACGGCATGCTGGAGCGGCCCACCGGCTTCGAGACGCTGGGCGACCTCTCCTCGCCGGGTCCGCTGCGGACCGTGGTCGTCCTGGTGATCGCCGGGGCCGTGCTGATCCTGGGCGGCGCGGCCTACGGCCCCCTCGCCAAACGGGCCGCGGCCTCCCGGGCCCGCAAGGGAGCGGAGCCGGCCGGTGGGCGCTGAGCCGACGCCCGCGGGACAGGACACCTACGAGGGCGGGCTGCGCCGGGTCGCCCGGGTCGTGCTGCTCGACCCCGAGGACCGCATCCTGCTGCTGCACGGCCACGAACCGGACGATCCGGCCGACGACTGGTGGTTCACCCCCGGCGGCGGTGTGGAGGGCGAGGAGACCCGTGCGGAGGCCGCCCGGCGCGAACTGCTGGAGGAGACCGGCATCGCGGACGTCGAACTCGGCCCGGTGCTGTGGCGGCGCAGGTGCTCCTTCCCCTTCGCGGGCCGCCGCTGGGACCAGGACGAGTGGTACTACCTGGCCCGCACCGCCCGGACCGCCACCGAGGCGGTCGGCCCCGGCCTGACCGAACTGGAGCGGCGCAGCGTCGCCGGAGCGCGCTGGTGGACGTGTGAGGAACTGACCCGGGCACGTGAGACGGTGTATCCGACCAGACTCGCCGAGCTGCTGACCACGCTGCTCGACGAAGGTCCCCCGGCCGGGCCGGTGACCCTGGACACCGAAATCGTCTAGGGCCGCACGGGACTGGCGCACAATGGTGGGACCGCACGGCTGAAGGGGAACATGCCATGAGCGCCGAGGACCTCGAGAAGTACGAGACCGAGATGGAGCTCAAGCTCTACCGGGAGTACCGCGATGTCGTCGGTCTGTTCAAATACGTGATCGAGACCGAGCGGCGCTTCTACCTCACCAACGACTACGAGATGCAGGTGCACTCGGTGCAGGGCGAGGTGTTCTTCGAGGTCTCCATGGCCGACGCCTGGGTGTGGGACATGTACCGGCCGGCCCGGTTCGTCAAGCAGGTGCGGGTGTTGACGTTCAAGGACGTGAACATCGAGGAGCTGAACAAGAGCGATCTGGAGCTTCCCGGCGGGTGACGGAGTTTTCCACAACCGGTGAGTAGTTCACCGTGAGTGACGGGATCCGCCTGTTTGCGTGATCGTTGGCGCCGGAGGTGGTGCCGACATGAACGCACGAGGTGCGATGGGCAGGTACGGCGAGACACTCGCCGCCCGCCGGCTGACCGGAGCCGGCATGACCGTCCTGGAGCGCAATTGGCGCTGTGGCAGGACCGGCGAGATCGACATCGTGGCCCGGGACGGGGACGTCCTGGTCGTCTGCGAGGTCAAGACGCGCAGGGGCGGCTCCTTCGAGCACCCGATGGCCGCCGTGACCCCGGATAAGGCGGAGCGGCTGCGGCGGCTCGCGGAGCGCTGGATCCAGACCCACGGAGGAGCCCCGCCCGGCGGTGTCCGGATCGACCTGGTCGGCGTGCTCCTCCCGCAGCGCGGCGCACCGGTGGTCGAGCACGCCAGGGGGGTGGCGTGATGGGGTTCGCACGTACGTGTTCGGTGGCGCTCGTCGGCGTCGAGGGCGTGGTGGTCGAGGTCCAGGCCGACCTGGAGCCGGGCGTGGCCGCCTTCACGCTGGTGGGACTGCCGGACAAGAGCCTCACGGAGAGCCGGGACCGGGTACGGGCGGCCGTGGTGAACTCGGGTGCTCAGTGGCCCCAGAAGAAGCTGACGGTCGGTCTCAGCCCGGCCTCGGTGCCCAAGAGCGGCAGCGGCTTCGACCTCGCCGTCGCCGCGAGCGTCCTGGGCGCGGCGGAGCGGATCGACCCGCGCGTCCTGGCCGACATCGTGATGATCGGAGAGCTGGGTCTCGACGGCCGGGTGCGGCCGGTGCGCGGCATCCTGCCGGCGGTCCTGGCCGCGGCCGAGGCCGGATACGAACAGGTGGTCGTGCCGGAGTGCGCCGCGGCCGAGGCGTCCCTGGTCCCGGGCGTGTCGGTGCTCGGGGTGCGCAGCCTGCGCCAGCTGATCGCCGTCCTCGCCGACGAACCCGTGCCGGAGGAGGAACAGGACCTCCAGGGCCGCCCCGACCCGCTCATGGCCGGTCTGCGCATGCCCGGAACGGGCGCGGCCACCGGAATGCACAGCATCGGAGCGGCACAGCACGACCACGGGCACGAGCACAGCCACGACCTCGCCGACGTCGTCGGCCAGGAATCGGCACGCACGGCGGTGGAGGTCGCCGCGGCCGGTCGCCACCACCTGTTCCTGGAAGGCCCGCCCGGCGCCGGCAAGACCATGCTCGCCGAACGGCTGCCCGCCATCCTGCCCCGGCTCTGCCGGGCCGAGTCCCTCGAAGTCACCGCCGTGCACTCGGTGGCGGGACTGCTGCCACCGGGCAAGCCCTTGATCGACACGGCCCCCTACTGCGCTCCCCACCATTCCGCCACGATGCAGTCCCTCGTCGGAGGCGGTCCCGGCATCGCGCGGCCGGGTGCCGTGTCGCTGGCGCACCGAGGCGTCCTGTTCCTCGACGAGACCCCGGAGTTCAGCGGCCACGCGCTCGACGCCCTGCGCCAGCCGCTGGAGGCCGGGCACGTCGTCATCGCACGCAGTGCGGGCGTGGTGCGCTTCCCGGCGCGGTTCCTGATGGTGCTCGCCGCCAATCCCTGTCCCTGCGGGCGGTTCTCGCAGGCCGACGAGATGTGCGAGTGCTCGCCCGCGGCGATCCGCCGCTACCAGGCCAGGCTGTCCGGGCCGCTGCTCGACCGGGTCGACCTGCGGGTCGAGGTGGACCGGGTCACGCGCAGCCAGCTGGCGGGGGACGGCCCCCGGGGCGACTCCACGGCGACCGTCGCCGACCGGGTGCGCGCGGCTCGGGAGCGGTCGGCCGCGCGCCTCGCGGGCACCCCGTGGCGGTCGAACAGCGAGGTGCCCGGCCGGGAGCTGCGCAGCCGCTGGCGCGCCGAGGCCGGTGCGCTGGACGTGGCGGAGCGCAGTCTGGAACGTGGTGTGCTCACCGCCCGCGGACTCGACCGGGTCCTGCGCGTCGCCTGGACCGTCGCGGACCTCGTCGGCCACGACCGCCCCGACGTTCGGGACGTCGCCCTGGCGCTGCAACTGCGCACCGGGGTGCCGCGGGGCGTCCCGATGGCCCTGGGGGCACTGGCATGAGCGGGGACACCAGGCCCCAGCAGGACGCCGCCCCGAGCGGCGACACCGGGCCGGAGGCGAACGAGACCCTCTTCCCCGACACCGCCGTGTCCTCCGGTGGTGGCGGCGGCGTCGGCCCGGCCGGGGGCGGGGCGGTGACGCCTCCCGGCGGCCGGGGCGGCCCGGACGGTGGAGAAGCGAGGCGGTCCGGCCCGGTCAGGACGGTGGCCCTGGCGCCGCAGGACGCCGCGGGCGGCGGCGACGCCGGCAACGGGGGCGGACCGCGGAGTGAGACGCCGGGCGGCCACGCACTGGACAAGGCGGCCCCGGACGAAACGGCGCCGCTCGGTCCGGACCCCGGGGCCGGGGGCGTTGCCGTGGCCGGGGGCGGTGTCGCCGCCGGGGGCCGCCGTCCCGCCGCCGGGGCCGGTGACGCGGGCCCGGGCGTCGACGGGCGTGGCGCGAGGGGTGGGGGACCGGGCGTCGACGGGAGTGGCGCGAGGGGTGGGGGACCGGAGGACCGAGAGCTGCTCGGGAGGGTGTTCCTCGCCCGGGTGCTGGAGCCCGGTGACGAGACGGGCGGACGGTGGGTGCGGGAACGCGGTGTCCCGGAGGTGGTGCGGCGCCTGCGCGAGGGCGGGCGCGCGCTGCCGGGGGTGAGCGAGAAGCGGTGGACCGGGCTGTGCGCTCGGGCGGGCAAGGCCGACCCCCGGCGTGACCTGGCCGTCGCCCGGTCCGCCGGGGCGCGGTTCGTGGTCCCCGGGGCCGCGGAATGGCCGGGGCAGCTCGACGACCTCGGTGACGCCCGGCCGCTCGGACTGTGGGTGCGGGGCGGGCCCAGTCTGCGCATGTGGGCGCTCAGGTCGGTCGCCGTCGTCGGCGCCCGCGCCTGCACCGAGTACGGCGCCCACATGGCCGCCACCCTCGCCGCCGGCCTGGCCGAGCGCGGCTGGGTCGTGGTGTCGGGCGGCGCCTACGGGATCGACGGCGCCGCCCACCGCGGGGCCCTCGGGGCCGGCGGCGCCACCGCGGCCGTCCTCGCCTGCGGGGTCGACCGCCCCTACCCTCCCGGACACACCGCCCTGATCACCAGGATCGCCGAACAGGGCCTGGTCGTCGGCGAGCTGCCACCGGGCGACCACCCGACGCCCAGCAGATTCATCCTGCGCAACCGGGTCATCGCCGCGCTCACCAGGGGCACCGTGGTCGTCGAAGCCGCCCACCGCAGCGGTTCGCTGGTCACGGCCCGGGCGGCCCGGCGGCTGGGCCGGCACGTGATGGGTGTGCCGGGACCGGCGACCAGTGCCCTCTCCGCGGGGGTGCACGAGATGCTGCGCGGCGACGCGGTGCTGGTCGGCGACGCCGCCGAGGTGGTCGAGCTGATCGGAGACATGGGAGAGCTGCCGCCGGAGCGGCGCGGGCCCGTCCTCCCCACCGATCTGCTGGAGTCCCGGACCCGCCAGGTGCTGGCCGGGCTCCCCGGGCGGGGAACGGCGACGGCGGGGGAGGTGGCGCTGCGCGCCCAGACCACCCAGGACGACGCGGTCGCGAGGCTGTACGAGCTTCGAGCACTCGGTTACGTCGAACGACACGGCGACGGCTGGAAGTTGACACGCCAGGCGATGATCTCGGTTCGCGGTGGTCGCAGCCCGTGCTGACGCACCGTGTTCGGCCGTCCGGGGGAACCCCGACGCCCGTGGGGTTTCTGGCAGTTGAGGTATTCGAGTGATCACCCAGAGCGATCATCGTCCCCCCTGTAGAGCGTTCGGCGGAACGTATCTGCGTAGGGTGGCCACCCACTCCTTCGCACACCGCGACGGCTCAGTCACGCTACGCTCACGATGACCCCCACGCCGACGGCCGACAGCAGGCGACAACCAGAAAGCAGACCGGCGGCCTCAGGCAGATCCACATCACGGCAGAACGGCACTAGGCGACGAATGCCCCAGCACACCTCCGGGTCCGACCGGGCGGCGATCCCCCCAGCCGCCCGCGACGGTGGCAGCGTGCGACCGTCGGCCCCCTCGACGCTCGACGAGCTGTGGCGGTCGTACAAGACGACCGGCGACGAGCGGCTGCGGGAACAGCTGATCCTGCACTACTCGCCCCTCGTGAAGTACGTGGCGGGCCGGGTCAGCGTCGGACTGCCGCCCAACGTCGAGCAGGCCGACTTCGTCTCCTCCGGGGTGTTCGGCCTGATCGACGCCATCGAGAAGTTCGACGTCGACCGGGAGATCAAGTTCGAGACGTACGCGATCACCCGCATCCGGGGCGCGATGATCGACGAACTGCGGGCGCTGGACTGGATCCCGCGGTCGGTGCGGCAGAAGGCGCGCAACGTGGAGCGCGCCTACGCGACGCTGGAGGCACGCCTGCGCCGCACCCCCTCGGAGAGCGAGGTCGCCGTGGAGCTGGGGATCGCGGTGGAGGACCTCCACGCGGTCTTCAGCCAGCTGTCGCTGGCCAACGTGGTGGCCCTGGAGGAACTGCTGCACGCGGGCGGCGAGGGCGGCGACCGGCTGAGCCTGATGGACACCCTGGAGGACACCGCCGCCGACAACCCGGTGGAGGTCGCCGAGGACCGTGAGCTGCGGCGGTTCCTGGCCCGGGCGATCAACACGCTGCCGGAGCGCGAGAAGACCGTCGTCACGCTGTACTACTACGAGGGCCTCACGCTCGCCGAGATCGGGAACGTGCTGGGTGTGACCGAGAGCAGGGTCAGCCAGATCCACACCAAGTCGGTGCTGCAACTACGCGCCAAGCTGGCGGGCTTCGGCCGCTGACCTGGGCCTGCGGCACGGGTTCGGCCTCTCCCGTGAACCGCTCGGCGGCCGGGCGCCCGGGCGGCTGACTCCCGTACGGGGTGCCGCGTCCGTAAAGTGGTGACGTGCCAAGGATTCGAGCGGCCTCTGTGGCCGAGCACCGGTCGATGCAGCGTGCCGCCCTGCTGGACGCGGCACGCTCCCTGCTGTCCGACGGCGGAACGGAGGCGCTGACCTTCCCCGCCCTCGCCGAACGGACGGGCCTCGCCCGCTCGTCCGTCTACGAGTACTTCCGGTCGCGCGCGGCGGTGGTCGAGGAGTTGTGCGCCGTCGACTTCCCCGTCTGGGCCGCCGAGGTCGAGGCCGCGATGGAACGCGAGACGGCCCCCGACGCCAAGGTCGAGGCGTATGTGCGCAAGCAGCTCGACCTGGTCGGGGACCGGCGGCACCGGGCCGTCGTGGCCATCTCCGCGAGCGAACTGGACGCCGGTGCGCGCGAGAAGATCAGGGCGGCGCACGGCGGGCTGATCGCGATGATCGTCGAGGCGCTGGGCGAGATGGGGCACGGCCAGCCGCGGCTGGCGGCGATGCTCCTCCAGGGCGTCGTGGACGCGGCCGTACGGCGGATCGAACTGGGCGCGGCGGAGGAGCCCGGGGCGATCACGGAGGCGGCGGTCTCCATGGCGTTGCGCGGCGTACGGGGCTGATCTCCCCGCGGCCGGGCAGCGGCACCCCCGCCACCGGCAGCAGCCGCGACGGACCCGCGTCCAGCAGCCACGGCGGGAGCAGGGACAGCGGGTTGAGATAGACCTCGCCCCGCAGCAGGCCCCAGTGCAGACAGGCCGTGCAGTGCGAACCGGCCGGCTGTACCGTGCCGAGCGGCTCCCCGGCCGCGACCTCGTCACCCTTCCGCACGGCCGCCTCGACGGGGGCGAACGTCGTCCGCAAGGGTGGCTCGCCCGTCCCCGTCAGTTCCACCGAGACCACGCCCCGGCCCCCGACCGGCCCCGCGAAGGACACCCGCCCCGCGGCCACCGCGCGTACCGGCGCCCCGCTGCTCGCGGCGAGGTCCACGCCCCGGTGCCCCGGTCCGTACGGGTTCGCCGGGGGGTCCCAGCCCCGCCGGACCGCCGGCCGCGTGCCGACCGGCCAGTGCCGGGCCACGGGCGGCACCGCCGGATCCACCGGGCCCACCGCGTCCGGCAGGGCCCGCGCCGCCGCCGCCGTCGCCGGGCGCGGCGGCCCCGCGGCCCGGCCGGCCTCCGCGGTCAGAACAGCCGGGACAGCCGGGACAGCCAGGACGGCCAGGACGGCCGACAGCACCACCACTCGGGCACGCGCCCTCACCCATCGCCTCGTTCGCATACGGGCACGGTCCCGCACCAGCGCCGACCGCCGCCCGGCCCTGTGGACCGCGCCCCGGTTGTGGACAGCCGCGTCACCCGGTACCCCGCGGGTCCCGTACACTTCTGGTGGCGATCCGGGTCACCGGGTCGACTTCGCACGCCCCGACACGAGGCCCCACCAGGTCCGTGTCAGCGCCCCTCGGTCCCTAGTGGCAGGCGCATCCGGGCGTCAGGCGCGGGAGCCGTCCGGCTCACGCGGCACAACCGAGAAAATCAAGGAGATACGGCCATGGCCGTCGTCACGATGCGGGAGCTGCTGGAAAGCGGCGTCCACTTCGGTCACCAGACCCGCCGTTGGAACCCGAAGATGAAGCGCTTCATCTTCACCGAGCGCAACGGCATCTACATCATCGACCTGCTCCAGTCGCTGTCGTACATCGACCGCGCCTACGAGTTCGTCAAGGAGACCGTCGCCCACGGCGGCACGGTCATGTTCGTCGGCACGAAGAAGCAGGCGCAGGAGGCCATCGCCGAGCAGGCCACCCGCGTCGGCATGCCCTACGTCAACCAGCGCTGGCTGGGCGGCATGCTCACCAACTTCTCGACCGTCTACAAGCGCCTGCAGCGCCTGAAGGAGCTCGAGCAGATCGACTTCGAGGACGTGGCCGCCTCCGGCCTCACCAAGAAGGAGCTGCTGGTCCTCTCCCGCGAGAAGGCCAAGCTGGAGAAGACCCTCGGCGGTATCCGCGAGATGTCCAAGGTGCCCAGCGCCGTCTGGATCGTGGACACCAAGAAGGAGCACATCGCGGTCGGCGAGGCCCGGAAGCTCAACATCCCGGTCGTCGCCATCCTCGACACCAACTGCGACCCCGACGAGGTCGACTACAAGATCCCGGGCAACGACGACGCGATCCGCTCCGTCACCCTGCTCACCCGCGTGATCGCCGACGCCGTCGCCGAGGGCCTCATCGCCCGCTCCGGTGCCGCCGGCGGTGCCAAGGGCGACAAGGCCGCCGGTGAGCCGCTCGCCGCGTGGGAGCGCGACCTGCTCGAGGGCGAGAAGGCCGAGAAGGCCGAGAAGAAGGACGACCCCGAGGCCGCCGAGAAGCCGGCTGAGGCTCCTGCCGCCGAGGCCCCCGCCGCCGAGGCTGCCGAGGCCCCGGCTGCCGAGGCCCCGGCTGCCGAGGCCGCTCCCGCCGAGGCGCCCGCCGCCGACGCTCCGGCCGCGGACGCCGAGCAGGCCTGACCCCTCACCACCTTCGGGTGCCGGACGGCGGGGGACGCACAGCCCCCGCCGTCCGGCCCGTAGATCTTCAGACTTCGAGAGAGATTCCGGAATCATGGCGAACTACACCGCCGCCGACGTCAAGAAGCTCCGCGAGCTCACCGGCGCTGGCATGATGGACTGCAAGAAGGCGCTGGACGAGGCCGAGGGCAACGTCGAGAAGGCCGTCGAGGCGCTCCGCATCAAGGGTCAGAAGGGCGTCGCCAAGCGCGAGGGCCGCTCTGCCGAGAACGGCGCCGTCGTCTCGATCATCGCCGACGACAACACCTCGGGTGTCCTCGTCGAGCTGAAGTGCGAGACGGACTTCGTCGCCAAGGGCGAGAAGTTCCAGAACGTCGCCACGGCCATCGCCGAGCACGTCGCCAAGGCCGCCCCGGCCGACCTCGAGGCCCTGCTGGCCTCCACGATCGAGCCCGGCAAGACCGTCCAGGCGTACGTGGACGAGGCCAACGCCAACCTCGGCGAGAAGATCGTCCTGGACCGCTTCGCGCAGTTCTCCGGCGGCTTCGTGACCGCGTACATGCACCGCACGATGCCCGACCTGCCCCCGCAGATCGGTGTCCTCGTCGAGCTGGACAAGCCCAACGCCGAGATCGCCAAGGGCGTCGCCCAGCACATCGCCGCCTTCGCGCCGAAGTACCTCTCCAAGGAGGACGTCCCGGCCGAGGTCGTCGAGTCCGAGCGCCGCGTCGCCGAGGAGACCACTCGCGCCGAGGGCAAGCCCGAGGCCGCCCTGCCGAAGATCGTCGAGGGTCGCCTCAACGGCTTCTTCAAGGACGCCACCCTGCTCGGCCAGCCCTACGCCCTGGACAACAAGAAGTCCGTCCAGAAGGTGCTGGAAGAGGCCGGTGTCAGCCTGAAGCGCTTCTCGCGCATCAAGGTCGGCATCTGAGTCCGTACCGCGACGGACGCGCGACCCCGGTAGGGTCGACGCAAGTCGTCGGCGCCGTACGCGCATGCCGTGGCGCACGCGCGCGCGGCGGCGGACGACAGCAGATCTGACGAGGAGGCCATTGCCGCGTACGGGATGCGAAACACGCCCCCACCGGCAGTGGCCTTCTTCGTGTGTGTGACCCACGTAGAAGAGGCGAGACTCCATGAGCAGCACCCAGGCCGAGAAGAGTGACGACGGCAAAGTAAGCGGCCGCTTCATGCTGAAGCTGTCCGGCGAGGCGTTCTCCGGCGGTGGGGGCCTGGGCGTCGACCCCGACGTGGTGCACGCCATGGCCCGCGAGATCGCGGCCGTCGTCCGGGACGGCGCGCAGATCGCGATCGTCATCGGCGGCGGCAACTTCTTCCGCGGCGCCGAGCTGCAGGTGCGCGGCATGGACCGCGCCCGCTCCGACTACATGGGCATGCTCGGCACCGTGATGAACTGCCTGGCCCTCCAGGACTTCCTGGAGAAGGAGGGCGTCGACTGCCGCGTGCAGACCGCCATCACCATGGGCCAGGTCGCCGAGCCCTACATCCCGCTGCGCGCCGTGCGTCACCTGGAGAAGGGCCGTGTGGTCATCTTCGGCGCCGGTATGGGCATGCCCTACTTCTCCACCGACACCACCGCCGCGCAGCGTGCCCTCGAGATCGACGCCGAGGCGCTGCTCATGGGCAAGAACGGCGTGGACGGGGTCTACGACTCCGACCCCAAGACCAACCCGGACGCCGTGAAGTTCGACGCGCTCGGCTACGGCGAGGTCATCACCCGCGACCTGAAGGTCGCCGACGCCACGGCCGTCACGCTCTGCCGCGACAACAGCCTCCCGATCGTGGTCTTCGAGCTGCTGAAGGAGGGCAATATCGCCCGCGCCGTCAAGGGTGAGAAGATCGGCACGCTTGTGGGTGACCAGGGCAGCCGGGACTGACCGGAGAACACCCCCCGTCCGCGGACGCCACCTGTCCGGGGGACGGACGGGACGGGGCCGGACCGGGGGATGGACAATGTCCCGCCGGTCGGGAACCGTGCAGGAAGAACGCGACGCAGCCGGCCGCCGCCCGCAGGGAACCGCAGCCGGGCCTACTCAAGACACGCAGGAGCAAGTGGTGATCGAAGAGACCCTCCTCGAGGCCGAGGAGAAGATGGAGAAGGCCGTCGTGGTCGCCAAGGAGGACTTCGCCGCGATCCGCACCGGCCGTGCGCACCCGGCGATGTTCAACAAGATCGTGGCCGACTACTACGGCGCGCCGACGCCGATCAACCAGCTGGCCTCGTTCTCCGTGCCCGAGCCGCGCATGGCGGTGGTGACCCCCTTCGACAAGACGGCCCTGCGCAACATCGAGCAGGCGATCCGCGACTCCGACCTGGGCGTCAACCCGAGCAACGACGGCAACATCATCCGGGTGGTGTTCCCCGAGCTGACCGAGGAGCGCCGCCGCGAGTACATCAAGGTCGCCAAGAGCAAGGGCGAGGACGCCAAGGTCTCGATCCGCTCCGTGCGCCGCAAGGCCAAGGACGCCATCGACAAGATGGTCAAGGACGGCGAGGTCGGTGAGGACGAGGGCCGCCGTGCGGAGAAGGAGCTCGACGACACCACCGCCAAGTACGTCGCACAGGTGGACGAGCTTCTGAAGCACAAGGAAGCGGAGCTGCTCGAGGTCTGATGAACGACTCTTCCTGGGGAGCGCCGCCACAAGCCGGGTACTGGGGGCCGTCCGACCAGGGGCCCGTCCAGGGCGCCGGCCCGGCGGGTCCCGCGTACGATGCGCACTACGCGCAGCAGACTCGCCCCATGCCCATCGTGCCCGACGTACCCGAACACGGCGGAGACCAGGACGACGACCAGGGGACCGCTCGGCTGAGCGGTCCCTTGTTCCGGGACGAGCCGTTCCACGACCAGAACCCGTCGGCGCAGCCGTATGCGGCGGTGCCGCAGAATCCGGAGCCCATGCCCGACGCCCCGCAGCCGGCGCAGTCCCAGCCGCCGCCGCAGAAGAAGAGCGCGGGGCGTGACCTGGGGGCGGCGATAGGGGTCGGCGTCGGCCTCGGCGTGGTGATCGTCGCGTCGCTGTTCGTCGTCAAGGCGGTCTTCGTCGGTGTGATCGCGGTCGCCGTCGTGGTGGGTCTGTGGGAGCTGACCAAGCGGCTGGAGGAGCGCAAGGGCATCAAGGCGCCCCTCGTACCGCTCGCGATCGGCGGCGCCGCGATGGTGGTCGCCGGTTACGCGCGCGGGGCCGAGGGGGCGTGGGTCGCGATGGCCCTCACCGCGCTCGCGGTCCTGGTCTGGCGGATGACGGAGCCGCCGGAGGGTTACCTCAAGGACGTCACGGCAGGCCTCTTCGCCGCGTTCTACGTGCCGTTCCTGGCCACCTTCGTCGCCATGATGCTGGCGGCGGACGACGGCGCCTGGCGCGTCCTGGTCTTCCTGATACTGACGGTCGTCAGCGACACCGGGGCCTACGCCGTCGGCTGGCGCTTCGGCAAGAAGAAGCTCGCCCCGCGCATCAGCCCCGGCAAGACCCGCGAGGGCCTGCTGGGAGCGGTCGCGTTCGCGATGGTGGCGGGTGCGCTGTGCATGCAGTTCCTGATCGACGACGGCACCTGGTGGCAGGGCCTGCTGCTCGGCCTCGTGGTCGCCGTCAGCGCCACCCTGGGCGACCTCGGCGAGTCCATGATCAAGCGAGACCTCGGCATCAAGGACATGGGCACCCTTCTGCCGGGCCACGGCGGCATCATGGACCGCCTCGACTCCCTCCTCCCGACGGCACCGGTGGTGTGGCTGCTGCTGGTGATCTTCGTGGGGTCGTGATCCGGTCGGCGATCCATACGGGATCGGCCTGATCTGCTGGTTCTTTGAAGAGGGACCCGTTGCCCACAGGGCGGCGGGTCCCTCTTCACATGTGCTCCGAGGTCTGCGCGACGCTCCCGCAGCAGATCACCTGCGCTTGCGTCGGAAGCGTGACTTCTTCTGCTTCTGGGGAGCGAGCAGTCGCTGGGCTTCGAACGGCCGTCCCAGCGCGGTCAGTGCCTTGGCGAGGTCGCGGGTGGTGTCGATGGTGTCGGGGTGGTCGGCGCCGAGGCCGCGACGTTGGCGGGTGACTACGTCTTCGAGGAGCTGAGCCGCTGCCCTGTATTGGCGCAGGTGGCACAGGGTGACAGCAAGGCTGTGGGCGGATCGGAGGGTGTCCGGGTGGTCGTCGCCGAGGGTGCGGCGTCGGCGGGCGAGGGTGTCCTCGTCCATGCGGCGGGATTCGGCGTACTCGCCGAGGCTGTGCAGGCTGACGGAGAGGTTGTGGGCGGATCGGAGGGTGTGGGGGTGGTCGTCGCCGAGGGTGCGGCGTCGGCGGGCGAGGGTGTCCTCGTCCATGCGGCGGGATTCCGTGTGCTCGCCGAGGCTGTGCAGGGTTGAGGCGAGGTTGTGGGCGGACTCGAGGGTGTCTGGGTGGTCGCTGCCGAGGGTGCGGCGTCGGCGGGCGAGGGTGTCCTCGTCCATGCGGCGGGATTCGGCGTACTCGCCGAGGCTGTGCAGGCTGACGGCGAGGCTGTGGGCGGATTGGAGGGTGTGGGGGTGGTCGTCGCCGAGGGTGCGGCGTCGGCGGGTGAGGGTGTCCTCGTCCATGCGGCGGGCATTGGTGTGCTCGCCGAGGCTGTACAGAGTGACGGCGAGGTTGTGGGCGGATTGGAGGGTGTGGGGGTGGTCGTCGCCGAGGGTGCGGCGTCGGCGGGTGAGGGTGTCCTCGTCCATGCGGCGGGATTCGGTGTGCTCGCCGAGGTCGTACAGAGTGACGGAGAGGTTTTGGGCGGACTGGAGGGTGTGGGGGTGGTCGTCGCCGAGGGTGCGGCGTCGGCGGGCGAGGGTGTCTTCCTTGAGCGAGCGGGATTCGGTGTGCTCGCCCAGGTCGTGCAGGGTGCTCGCGAGGTCGTTGGCGGACTGGAGGGTGTCGGGGTGGTCGTCGCCGAGGGTGTGGCGCCTGCGGGTGAGGGTGTCCTCGATGATGCGGCGGGCTTCGGCGTGCTTGCCGAGGTCGGCCGTGGCGTGGCCGAGGAACTGGGCGCCGGTGAGGGTGTCGGGGTGGTCCTCTCCCATGGTGGTGGCCCACGCGGTGTGGGCCGTGGCGGCGAGGTCGCGGGCGGTGCGTGTCTGGCCGCTTCTGATCAGGTAGTGGGCGGCGTCGAGGAGAGTCGGCCGCAGTTCCGGTTGCTCGGTCGGGGCGAGGTGCCGCGCCGTGAGGTGCGGGGTGAGTGCCGCCCAGGCGGGCCAGTTGTCCGGGGTCTGGGGATCCCCGGGGTTGGCGGCGGCGAGGAGCGTGGTGGCGTCGTTGCGGATGGCCACTGACTGGTCCGGGAGGGACTGGTCACGGAGGACGGCCTGGGTGAGGCGGTGGATCTGGAAGCTCTCGGGCTCGGTGCGGGCGAGGCCGTAACGGCTGAGGGGGCTCAGCGCCTCGTGGAGCCACATCGGGTCGGCGGGGTCGCCGGGGATGGTGGTCAGCCGGGGGCGCACGCTCTCCAGCCAGGTGTTCCGGATGGGCTCGGGGCCGAGGAGGGCAACCAGGTGCAGCAGCGCCACCGCGTCGGGGTGATGGTCGGTGAGCCGGTCGACGGCGATGGTGACGGTGGCCGCCACCGGTGCGGGGTACCCGGGAGCGCCGCCCTTTTCCAGGATCTGGGTCGTGTTGGTGGCCAGGAGCTGGTGGTAGAGGCCCAGGCTCACGCCGCCGTTGGCGATGACGCCGGCGGCCTGGGCGAGGGCGAGCGGGAGGTCGCCGAGGTCCGCCGCGAGGGTGTCGGCCTGCTCGTCGTCCATGCTGCCGACCCGGCCCTGCAGATAGGTGAGGGAGTCGGTGCGGGCGAAGACGTTCAGGGGCGTGGCCCGGGCGGTGCCGGCCCAGTTCGGGTTGCGTGAGGTGATCAGGGTGTGGCCGGGGCCTTGGGCGAGCCAGGGCTCCACCTGGGCGGGGTCCTCGGCGTTGTCCAGGATGAGCAGCCAGCGCTCGCGGGTGCCGAGGTGGGAGAGCAGGGCGCGGGCGTTGGCCTCGGCGCCGGCGTCGGGCTTGGCGAGCCCCAGGCGGTTGGCGAGTTCGGTGTAGTGGACGGGGATCTCGTCGGGTTGGTCGGCGTCGATCCACCACACGACGTCGTACTGGTCGGCGAAGCGGTGGGCGTACTCCAGGGCGAGCTGGGTCTTGCCGACCCCGCCCATACCGTGCAGGGCCTGGGGTACGGCCTTGCTCTCCTTCAGGAGGCTTTCCCGCAGGCGGGCGATCTCCGTCTCGCGGCCGGCGAAGTCGGGGTTGCGCCGTCGTACGCTCCACACCTGGGGCTGCTCGGTGCTTCCGGGCAGCCGTGGCTTGCTCCGGCCCGCTGCCGGGACGACGGCGCCTGCTGCTGGGACGGTGCCCGCTGCCTGGAGGGTGCCCGCTGCCGGGGCGGTGCCGGGAAAGGGCGGGGGAGCGGAGGGACGGCTGCCGCTGTTGACGGCCTCGCGCAGTGCGGTCAGGGCCGCGGTTTCATCCAGACCGTGGAGGTTCTTGCGCAGCTTGGCGGCCAGAACGCGGGGAAGGTCACTGGTGGTGAGGGGTTCCAGAGCAAGGGGGATGAGGCGGTCGCGGTGGGCGACGGCGGCGGTCCACTCCTCGGTGGTCCAGCGTTCGTCCTCGAAGTAGGACGTGGAGAACAGGGCGATCACCGCGTCGGCGCGTGTGAGCGCCTCGTCCATGCGCTGGACCAGGTTGTCCCCCGTGCGCCAGTCCCAGATGTCCAGGATGACCCGGTGACCGGCCTCCTCCAGGTACCAGCCGACCCACTCGGCCCAGGCCCGGTCGGTGCCCGCGTAGCTGATGAAGAACTGCTGGGCGTGATCGGTCACCCTTGCCCCCGTCCCCTAGGTGCCATGCGGGACCATGATTCCGCGTATGACCTGGGGCGGGTAGCGAAAGGGCGAAATCGCCGCCCGGAGCGGACGCCGGCACCCGCAGGGGCACCCGAGTGGATCTGCGACACTGGGAAGGCCATGCCTAAGCCCGGAGAACTCACATTCGTCGCGCCGCGCGGAGTCAAGAAGCCGCCGCGGCACCTTGCCGACCTCACGCCTGCCGAGCGCAAGGAGGCTGTCGCCGCGATCGGTGAGAAGCCGTTCCGTGCGAAGCAGCTCTCGCAGCACTACTTCGCGCGGTACGCGCACGCCCCCGAGCAGTGGACCGACATCCCCGCCGGTTCGCGCGAGGGGCTGCGGGAAGCGTTGCTGCCCGAGCTGATGACGGTCGTGCGGCACCTGTCGACCGACCAGGGGACCACGCGCAAGACGCTGTGGAAGCTGTTCGACGGGACGCTCGTCGAGTCGGTGCTCATGCGCTACCCGGACCGGGTGACCATGTGCATCAGCTCCCAGGCGGGCTGCGGGATGAACTGCCCGTTCTGCGCCACCGGCCAGGCCGGCCTGGACCGCAACCTGTCGACCGCCGAGATCGTGCACCAGATCGTCGACGGCATGCGGGCGCTCAGGGACGGCGAGGTCCCGGGAGGCCCCGCGCGGCTCAGCAACATCGTGTTCATGGGCATGGGCGAGCCCCTCGCCAACTACAACCGGGTCGTGGGCGCCATCCGCCGGCTCACCGACCCCGAGCCCGACGGGCTGGGGCTCTCCCAGCGCGGCATCACCGTCTCCACGGTCGGTCTCGTCCCCGCGATCCACCGCTTCACCGGCGAGGGCTTCAAGTGCCGCCTCGCCATCTCGCTGCACGCCCCCGACGACGAGCTGCGCGACACCCTCGTCCCCGTCAACACGCGGTGGAAGGTGCGCGAGGTGCTGGACTCCGGGTTCGAGTACGCGGCGAAGTCCGGGCGCCGGCTGTCCATCGAGTACGCCCTGATCCGCGACATCAACGACCAGGCCTGGCGCGGCGACCGGCTCGGGCGGCTGCTCAAGGGCAGGCCCGTGCACGTCAACCTGATCCCGCTCAACCCGACGCCCGGCTCCAAGTGGACCGCGTCCCGGCCCGAGGACGAGAAGGCGTTCGTGGAGGCGATCGCGGCGCACGGTGTGCCGGTGACGATCCGGGACACCCGTGGGCAGGAGATCGACGGGGCGTGTGGTCAGCTCGCCGCGAGCGAGAGGTAACCTGACCGGCGTACATCTTCATATTCCGACAGGGGAGCGCCACAGCGCTGAGAGTGCGGCACCGGCCGCAGACCCTCCGAACCTGGCCCAGGTCATTCTGGGTAGGGAGATCGGTCACCACTCGAGCTGTTGCGCCCTGCCCGGGACCCTCGCCAGGGGTTCCGGGCGGGGCCGCGTCTTCTCCTGGTCACCCAGGAGGAATTCAGTGAGCATCACCAAGAAGGGCGTCACCAAGAAGGGCATCACCAAGAAGGTCGGTGTCCTGGCCGTCGGGCTGGGCATGGTCGGCGGCCTGGCCGCCTGCGGCTCCTCGTCCGACGACGGCGGCTCCGGCGGCTCCGGCGGCTCCAAGACCGTGACGCTGGTCAGCCACGATTCGTGGGCCGTGTCGAAGGACGTGATCGCCGCCTTCGAGAAGAACTCCGGCTACAAGGTCAAGGTCCTGGAGGACGGCGACGCCGGACAGGCCGTCAACAAGGCCATCCTCACCAAGGACAACCCGCAGGGCGACGTCTTCTTCGGCGTCGACAACACCCTGCTCTCCCGCGCCCTCGACAACGGCCTGTTCCAGCCGTACGAGGCCAAGGGCTCCGACCTCGTCCTGCCCGAGTACCGGGCCGACCGGGACGAGCACCGGGTCACGCCCGTCGACACCGGCGACATCTGCGTCAACTACGACAAGGCGTACTTCGGCGAGCACGGGCTGACCCCGCCCAAGACCCTCGACGACCTGGTCAAGCCCGAGTACAAGGACCTGCTCGTCACCGAGAACGCGGGCAGCTCCTCGCCCGGCCTCGGCTTCCTGCTCGGTACCGCTGCCAAGTACGGGGACGACGGCTGGGAGGGCTACTGGAAGAAGCTCAAGTCGAACGGCGTCAAGGTCGTCGACAGCTGGGAGCAGGCGTACAACGAGGAGTTCTCCGGCTCGGCCGGCGGGAAGAAGGCCAAGGGCGACCGTCCGCTCGTCGTGTCCTACGCCTCCTCCCCGCCCGCCGAGGTCGTCTACGCCGACCCGCAGCCGGACACCGCCCCCACGGGCGTCGCCGACGGCACCTGCTTCCGGCAGGTCGAGTACGCGGGTCTGCTCAGCAACGCGAAGAACCCCGAGGGCGGCAAGGCGCTCCTCGACTTCCTGCTGAGCGAGTCCTTCCAGGAGGACATGCCGCTGAACATGTTCGTCTACCCGGTGCGGGAGGGCGCGCAGGTCCCCGAGGTGTTCTCGAAGTTCGGGCCGAAGGCGAAGGACCCGCAGACCCTCGACCCGGCGAAGATCGCCGACAACCGCGACCAGTGGGTCAAGTCGTGGACCTCGCTCGTACTGAAGTGAGCCGCGAAGGGACGCGGCCGGTGAAGCAGGCGGTGCGGCCGGCCCGGACCGCCCGCGGGAGCGCGGCCCGGCTCGGCCTCATGGCCGTGCCCGTCGCGTTCTTCGCGGTGTTCTTCGCCTACCCCGTCGCCGCCATCGTCGCCCGCGGCCTGAAGATCGACGGGGTGTGGCAGCTCGGGCGGATCGGGGACGTGCTCGCACAGCCGGACGTGCGGCACGTGCTGTGGTTCACCACCTGGCAGGCGCTGGCGTCCACCGGGCTCACGCTGCTCGTCGCGCTGCCCGGCGCGTACGTCTTCGCCCGCTTCGACTTCCCCGGCAAACAGGTTCTGCGGGCGGTGGTGACCGTGCCGTTCGTGCTGCCGACGGTCGTCGTCGGTACGGCGTTCCTGGCGCTGGTGGGGCGCGGCGGGCTGTTCGACGAGCTGTGGGGTCTGCGCCTGGACACCACGGTGTGGGCGATCCTCCTCGCGCACGTCTTCTTCAACTACGCCGTCGTCGTCCGCACCGTCGGCGGTCTGTGGTCGCAGCTGGACCCGCGGCAGGAGGAGGCCGCCCGGATGCTCGGCGCCTCGCGGACACGGGCCTGGCGGCAGGTCACCCTGCCCGCGCTGGCGCCCGCCGTGGCCGCCGCCGCGCTGATGGTCTTCCTGTTCACCTTCACCTCCTTCGGCGTCGTCCAGATCCTCGGCGGGCCCGCCTTCTCCACCCTGGAGGTGGAGATCTACCGCCAGACCTCGCAGGTCTTCGACCTGTCCACGGCCGCCGTCCTGACGCTGATCCAATTCGCGGCGGTCGTCGCCGTCCTCGCCGTGCACGCCTGGACGGTGCGGCGGCGGGAGACGGCGCTGCGGCTCGTGGACGCGGCCACGACCGCGCGCCGGCCGCGCGGAGCCGGACAGTGGGCGCTGCTCGCCGGCGTCCTGGGCGTCATCGCCGTCCTGCTGGTGCTGCCGCTGGCGGTACTGGTCCAGCGGTCGCTGGGGGCGTCCGGCTTCGGCTACTACCGGGCGCTGACCCGAGAGGACGGCGGCGCCTTCCTCGTCCCGCCGATCGAGGCGATCGGCAACTCCCTCCAGTACGCCGTCGCCGCCACCGCCATCGCCGTGGTGATCGGCGCGCTGGCCGCGACCGCGCTCACCCGGCGCGACGCGGGCCGTTTCGTGCGCGGGTTCGACGCGCTGCTGATGCTGCCGCTCGGGGTGTCGGCCGTGACGGTCGGGTTCGGGTTCCTGATCGCGCTGGACGAGCCCCCGCTGGACCTCAGGTCCTCCTGGATCCTGGTGCCGCTCGCACAGGCACTGGTGGGCGTCCCGTTCGTCGTACGGACCATGCTGCCGGTGCTGCGGGCGGTGGACGGGCGGTTGCGGGAGGCGGCCGCGGTGCTGGGCGCGTCGCCGTGGCGGGTCTGGCGCGAGGTGGACCTGCCGATGGTGCGGCGGGCGCTGCTGGTGGCGGCCGGGTTCGCCTTCGCGGTGTCGCTGGGGGAGTTCGGGGCGACCGTGTTCATCGCACGGCCCGACAACCCGACGCTGCCGGTCGCCGTGGCCCGCCTGCTGGGCCGGCCCGGGGACATGAACTACGGCCAGGCGATGGCCCTTTCGACGATTCTGATGCTGGTGTGCGCAGTGGCCCTGGTGGTGCTGGAGCGGCTGCGGACCGACCGGAGCGGGGAGTTCTGACATGCCGCCGATGCCGCCCAGCCTGTTGAGCCTGGAAGGCGCGACCGTCCGCTTCGGCGGGCGGGCCGTGCTCGACGACGTCGGCCTGGGGGTCGCCGAGCACGAGGTGGTGTGCGTGCTCGGGCCCAGCGGCAGCGGCAAGTCGACGCTGCTGCGGGCGGTCGCCGGGCTCCAGCCGCTGGACGCCGGGCGGGTGACGCTGGACGGCCGGGACCAGTCCGGGGTGCCCGCGCACAAGCGCGAGGTCGGGCTGATGTTCCAGGACCACCAGCTGTTCCCGCAGCGGGACGTGGCCGGGAACATCGCCTTCGGGCCGCGGATGCGCGGCGCGTCCCGGGCCGAGCAGCGGGCCCGGGTGGCGGAGTTGCTGCAACTGGTCGGACTGCCGGGCGCCGCCCGCCGGTCCGTCGCCGCGCTCTCCGGCGGGGAGCAGCAGCGGGTGGCCCTGGCCCGCGCGCTCGCGCCCCGGCCCCGGCTGCTGATGCTGGACGAGCCGCTCGGCCAGCTGGACCGTTCGCTGCGGGAACGCCTCGTGGTCGAGCTGCGGGAGCTGTTCGGGCGGCTGGGCACCACGGTGCTCGCCGTGACGCACGACCAGGGCGAGGCGTTCGCGCTCGCCGACCGGGTCGTGGTGATGCGGGACGGGCGGATCGCCCAGTCGGGCACGCCCCTGGAGGTGTGGCAGCGGCCGGCGGACGCGTTCGTGGCCCGTTTCCTCGGCTTCGAGAACGTGGCCGAGGCGTCCGTCACCGGGCAGGCCGCCACCACCCCGTGGGGCAAGGTGCCGGTCCCCGAGGACGCCCCGCAGGGCACGCGTACGGTGCTCGTGCGGCCGGCCGGCGTCCGCCTCGTCCCCGCCGACGAGGGCCTGCGCTGCACGGTCACGGCCCGCACCTTCCGCGGCACGCACGTCGCCGTGCACCTCCAGCCCGAGGACGCGCCCCGTCTGGAGGCGGCCTGCGCGCTGCGGGCCGCGCCGGAGGCCGGGGCCGCGGTGGGGGTGGAGTTCGACGCGGCGGAAGTCGTCGTGCTCGGCCGATCGGGCGTTCCCGGGTGATCGTCGCGCTCGTAGGGTGACGGCATGACACTCCTCGCACACGACGGGTACTGCGACGAAATCGTTCACCAGGTGGGCAGGCTCAGGGCCGTGGTCACCTCCGGCGCGGAGCTGACCGCCACCGTGCCGACCTGCCCGGACTGGACCCTGGAGGATCTGGTGCGGCACGTGGGCCGGGCCCTGCGCTGGACCGGGCTGATCGTCGGAACCCGCGCCGAGCAGGACGTGCCGGTGGACCGGGCGCCCGGAGCCGAGGGGCCCGCGGCGAGCGGGGACGCGGCGGCGCTGGACGCGTGGCTGGCGGAGTCCGGCGAGGTCGTCGTCGGTGCGCTGCGGGAGGCCGGTCCGCACGCGCGCGCGTGGTCGTGGGCCGGTGTCGACACGGCGGGGTTCTGGGCGCGGCGGATGACCCACGAACTCGTCGTCCACGGCGCCGACGCGGCACTCGCGGCGGGCCTGCCCCACCAGGCGGTCGCGCCCGAGGTGGCGGCCGACGCGATCGACGAGTGGCTGGACATCGTACGGTTCGTGCAGCGGGCCCTGCCCGGCGCCGCGGCGAACGAACTGCGGGCCCCCGGCAGCAGCCTCCACCTGCACGCGACCGACACCGACGCCGAGCTGAACGCCGAGTGGCTCGTCGAACTGCCCGACGACGGCATCACCTGGCGCCGCGGGCACGAGAAGGCGACGGTGGCGCTGCGCGGCCCGCTCACGGACGTGCTGCTGGCCTTCTACGGCAGGCTTCCGCCGGACGCGCCGGGACTCGAGGTGCTCGGCGACCGCAAGCTGCTCGAACTCTGGCTGGAGAAGGCGACGTTCGGCTGACACGACGGTGGCCCGCCCCGGAACGGGACGGGCCACCGCCGTGAACGGGTCGGCGCGGGCGTCAGCTGTTGCTGTTCGCTCCGCGACGGCGCAGGCCGAAGAAGACGGCGCCGCCACCGACGACGACCAGCGCCGCGGCGATACCGGCGATCATGCCGGTGTTGGAGTTGGCACCGGTCTCGGCGAGGTTGGAGTCACCGGCCGCCGGGGACGGGGCGTTGTCGTTCGGCACGGCCGCCGGGGCGGTGCTCTCCGGCTGCGACGGCGCCGGGGCCGACGTGGACGGCTCGGGAGCCGGGGACTCCGTCTCGTCGGACGGGGTCGAGGAGCTCTCCGACGGGGTCGGGGTCGGGGTCGGGGTGTCCTCGGTCTTGCAGGGGGTCGACGGGGTCGTCACGTCCGGCTTGATGTACTCGTCGACGTACCTGTCGGCCTTGACGTGGACGCGGTACTCCGTGTTCGGCTTCCAGTCCACGGCGAAGGAGACGGTGGTGCCCTCCTTGGAGCCCTTGACCGTCTCCTGACCGACCTGCTCGCCGGTGCTCTTCAGGGAGACGGTGACGGTGGCCGGGATGCCGGCCGGGTCCACGTCGGTGACGGTGATGACACCGTTGTCGCCGTCGCACTTGGCTTCGGCGGAGAACTCGCTGATGTTGCAGGCGAGGGCGTTGCCTGAGGCGCTGAGCGCCAGGGCCGCGGAGGCGGCGACGACGCCGAGGGCGCGGACGCCGCGGCGGGATGCCGTGCGGCTGATTATGGACAGGACTGCCACGTTTGTCCTTTAC
This sequence comes from Streptomyces sp. NPDC059906, assembly GCF_042730645.1. Classification (NCBI taxonomy): domain Bacteria; kingdom Bacillati; phylum Actinomycetota; class Actinomycetes; order Kitasatosporales; family Streptomycetaceae; genus Streptomyces; species Streptomyces sp. NPDC059906. The sequence continues at coordinate 54,392 of NZ_JBHWKU010000033.1, read as the reverse complement.
GGGAGCGCGGATGCGGGGGGTGAAGAGAGTGCCGACGCTCGATGACGCGGCATCAGCACACCCATGAGCCTCACTGGTCTATAAGCGGGGCGTAAGAAGTGTCAACGCGTATGCCTGCCGCGACCGTTGACTTTGCCGTCTTATTAACCGCCGATACGTTTCAGTGCCTCGGGAGCCTCGTCGATCCGGCCAACAAGCGCGATGCGGGACTCCATCGTCCGCCCCTTCGCGAGCGAGCGCAGCAGCGGCCACGCCGGCAGGGTCTCGGTCCAGTGCTCCCGGTCCACGAGCACCATGGGAGTGGGCTCGCCGCGCGACTCGTAGTAGTTCGGCGTCGCGTTGTCGAAGATCTCCTGCAGGGTGCCGGCCGCGCCCGGCAGGAACACCACACCCGCGGTGGCGCGGGCCAGCAGGCCGTCCTCGCGCGTGGCGTTGGCGAAGTACTTCGCGATGTGCGCGGCGAAGGCGTTGGGCGGCTCGTGGCCGTAGAACCAGGTCGGGATGCCGATCGAGGCGCCGCCGCCGGGCCAGCGCTCGCGCACCTCGAACGCGGACCGGGCCCAGTCGGCGATCGACGGCGCGAACGACGGGACCTTGGCGAGCAGCATCAGGGCCTCGTCCAGCATCCCGTCGTCGAACGGGGCGGCGTACGCGCCGAGGTTCGCCGCCTCCATCGCGCCCGGACCGCCGCCCGTGGCCACCGTGAGCCCGGCGCGGGCCAGCTCACGGCCGAGCCGGGCGGCGCCCGCGTACTCCGCGGTGCCGCGGGCCATGGCGTGCCCGCCCATGACGCCCACCACCCGGGCACCGGCGACGAGTTCGTCCAGCGCGTCCGAGACGGCGTCGTCGTGGATGGCGCGCAGCATCGAGGCGAACACGTCGCCGTCGGCCTTGGTCTGCTGGAACCAGTCGTAGGCGAGGGCGTCCGGTGTCGCCCCGTAGTCCTCGTCGAGGCGGGCGTAGAGCCCGTCGGGGGAGTAGACGCGCGCCCGGTACGGGTCGAAGGGCAGTCCCGGTATGGGCGGGAAGACCAGGGCGCCGGCGGCGCGCACCCGGGCGGCGGCGCCGGGGTCCATCGGGCAGCCGAGGAAGACGGCGCCGGTGGGATCGGCGGCCAGCAGGGCGTCCGTACGGTCCGTCAGGTCGACGGCCTGGACGCGGTGATGGGCCAGGGAGCCGGGCGACGAGACGACACGGTCGAACTCGTCGAGGCTCTCGATCTCCCGGTCGTGGGAGGCGTGGTGGGACTGGAACTGCGACAGCGACGGTGACCCGTGCGGTGAGCGGGCCCTGCGCTGGGCGGGTGTCTGATCGGGTGTCTGATCCACCCGCCCATGCTAGGCGCGCGCCCGGATCAGCCCTCGACCGCCGCCGGGTCCATCCACACGACCTCGAAGGTGTGGCCGTCGACGTCGTCGAAGGCCCGGCCGTACATGAAGCCGTGGTCCTGGGTCTCGCCGGAGACCGAGCCGCCGGCCGCGACCGCCTTGTCCACCAGCTCGTCGACCTTCTCGCGGCTCTCGGCGCTCAGCGCGATCAGCACCTCGCTGGACTTCGTCGAGTCCGCGATCTCCTTCTTGGTGAACTCGCGATACTTCTGCGGTGTGTGCACCATCACGACGATGGTGTCGCTCACCGGGAACGAGGCGGTGCTGTCGTCGCTGAACTGGGCGTTGAGCTCCCACCCCAGCCCGGTGAAGAACTTCTTGGAGGCGTCGAGGTCGTTGGTCGCCAGGTTCACGAAGATCATCTGCTGGTACATGGGGCCTCTCCCGGTTTCGTATGGCGTGCCGTTCGAAGTGATAGACGCGAGGCGGCCCCGGAACTCATCGCCGTTTCGCGGACTTTCTCGAAATGGTTTCCGGCGGTCAGTGGTCCAGCGGAAGCGCCGCCAGTACCGCGACGACCAGGACCAGCGGACCGAACAGGACGAGCAGGGCGGCGGCGCGTACCGCGGCGGCGGCGCGCAGGGTCGCCGGGGGCGCGCCGAGGCGCAGCAGGGCGTCCGTGGTGTCGGCCCGGGCGTGTCTGGCCTCGACGGCCGCGGTGAGCAGGGTGGCCACCGTGCAGCCGGCCACCAGGAGGGCGCCCAGCGTACTGAGCGGGCCGAAGGCCGGTCCGTCCCCGTCGTACACCGTCGTGGCCACGTAGGCCGCGGCGGCGACGGCGGCCACGACGCCGAGGGGGCGGCCGACACGCCGCGACTCCTCCATGAGGACGCGGCCGGCCAGGAGGCGCAGGGCACCGGGCCGGGCCGCCTGGAGCAGACGGCCGCACAGGTGGGTGAGGCCGGGACCGGCCAGGGCGAGGCCCAGGGCGGTGAGGGCCCAGCCGATCAGGACGCCGGCGGAGGGGGCGGTGCCGGGGGCGGGGGCGCCGGCCGCGTTGCCGGTGTAGGTCTCGACGGTGAGGCCCGCGGTGAGTACGGCGATGCCCCAGGGGAGGGCGGTGGTGTTCTGGGGGCGGGGGGTCGGCTCGGTCGGGGTGTCGGGAGTGTCGGGGGTGGCGTCCGCCGGGGCCGGGGGGTGGGAATCACTCGCCTGCGTGTGCAGGGCGCCGCCTGCGCCCACCCTCCCCCACTCTCGGCTTCGCTCGAGCGGGGGGACCCCCATCGCCCCAGCGGCACGACTGCCCGCCGCACCAGCGACGGCACCACTGCCCGCAGCGCTAGCGACGGCACCACTGCCCGCAGCACTAGCGACGGCACGACTGCCCGCAGCACCAGCGACGGCACCACTGCCCGCAGCATCAGCGACGGCACCACTGCCCGCGGCACCCGCTGCGGCGGTGCGGGCGCCGAAGCGGCCGTAGGCGCCGAAGGTTTCGCGGGCCTTGCCCCAGCCGTACGCGCCGAAGCGGCCGTAACCGCGGGGGGCGGCCGCCGCGGCGGGCCGGGGATCGCGGGGCCGCAGCGTGTGGGCCACGGCCGCCGAGGCGAGGGCCGGCACGAGGACCAGCAGGGTCAGGACGGCCGGGGCGGGGAGGGACGGGCCGACGGCCAGGGCGTCGGCCGCCACGCGGTCGGAGGGCGGGCGGCCGGTCAGGCTGCCGCGCAGGTACAGGAAGGCGAGCAGGGCCGCCACCGACCCGAGCGCGGCGGACAGGGCCGTCGTCGTCGCCGAGACGGCCATCATCCGGCCCGGCCCCAGACCGATCGCGGACAGCCCCGAGCGGGGCCGGGTCCCGGGATCGGTGCGGGCCACGGCCACCGCGAGGTACACCGCGGCGGCCAGCGGCGCCGCGCACCAGGCCAGGCGGAGGGCGGAGGCGCCGGGCGCGTCGGGGTGGCTCAGCGCGTGGCCGAGGGCGCACAGCAGCAGGAAACCCGTGCCCGCCGAGGCCAGCGCGACCAGCAGGCGGCGCAGGTGGACGGCGAGGTGGGCGCTGCAGGTCAGGCGGAGAGCGAGCACGCCGCCCGGCCTTCCGTTCCGGGAGTCCCGGCGGCACCCGTGGCCACCGTGGTCTCGGCGAGCGGCGGCAGGTGCACGGTCCGTACCCGCCGTCCGTCCAGGAGCGCCACCGCGCGGTCCGCCAGGGCGGCGGTCTGCGCGTCGTGCGTGGCGAGCACGACGGTGATGCCGTGCGAGCGGGCCGCCGTGGTGAGCGTGCGCAGGACGTGGGCGCGGTCGGCGCGGTGCAGGGGGGCCGTCGGTTCGTCGGCGAAGAGCACCGCCGGGGTGACGGCGAGGGCGCGGGCGATGCAGACGCGCTGCCGCTCGGCCTGCTGGAGTTCGTGCGGGCGTCTGCGCGCCTTGCCGCCGACGTCGAGGCGGTCCAGCCACTCCAGGGCGGCGGTCTTGGCCCGGCGCCGGCCGGTGCCGCGCAGCATGAGGGGGAGCGCGGCGTTCTCCCAGGCGTTCAGCTCCGGGACGAGCGCCGGGGCGGGGTCGATCCAGCCGAAGCGGTCGCGGCGCAGCCGTTCGCGGCCGAGGGGGCCCATGGTGTGCACCGGCACGCTGTTGAACCACACCTCGCCGTCCTGCGGTTTGACCAGTCCGGACAGACACCGCAGCAACGTGGTCTTGCCGCTGCCGCGCGGGCCGCTCACGGCGAGGATCTCGCCCTCGCGCACGCCGAGCGACACTCCTTGCAGCGCGGGGGAGCCGTCGTGGTGCTGGAAGTGCAGGGCGCGGGCCCAGAGCACGTCGTTGTCCGGCGGGGCCTCCATGGGCGTACACCTCGGTTCTGATCCGTATTTCCCCGGTCCTGTCCCCCTTCCGGGGGAACGAAGGCGGGGCCGATCGGTCACTGGGCACCGTAAGGAGTCGCCGCGGAGGAAGCCGGACAGCACGCGGCCCCGGGCCGCCGTTCTCACTCGAACGGACGGCTCCGGGGCCGGTGATGATCACCTCAAAGGATGATCAGAGCTTTGTCCACGCCTCCGTCAGCGTGGCCCGCAGGATCTGCTCGATCTCGTCGAAGGTCTCCTGGTCGGAGATCAGCGGCGGGGCGAGCTGGATGACCGGGTCGCCGCGGTCGTCGGCACGGCAGTACAGGCCGTTCTCGAAGAGCTTCTTGGAGAGGAAGCCGTACAGGACGCGCTCGGTCTCCTCCTCGTTGAAGGACTCCTTGGTGGCCTTGTCCTTGACCAGCTCGATGCCGTAGAAGAAGCCGTTGCCGCGGACGTCGCCGACGATCGGCAGGTCGTGCAGCTTCTCCAGGGTGGCGCGGAAGGCGCCCTCGTTGTCCAGCACGTGCCGGTTGAGGCCCTCGCGCTCGAACAGGTCGAGGTTGGCGATGCCGACCGCGGCGGACACCGGGTGGCCGCCGAAGGTGTAGCCGTGCAGGAAGGTGTTGTCGCCCTTGTAGAACGGCTCGGCCAGGCGGTCGGAGATGACGCAGGCGCCGATCGGGGAGTAGCCCGAGGTCATGCCCTTGGCACAGGTGATCATGTCCGGGACGTAGCCGAACTTGTCGCAGGCGAAGGTCGTGCCGAGGCGGCCGAAGGCGCAGATGACCTCGTCCGAGACGAGCAGCACGTCGTACTGGTCGCAGATCTCGCGCACCCGCTGGAAGTACCCGGGCGGGGGCGGGAAGCAGCCGCCCGCGTTCTGCACCGGCTCCAGGAAGACCGCGGCGACCGTCTCCGGGCCCTCGAAGAGGATCTGCTGCTCGATCTGGTCGGCGGCCCAGCGGCCGAAGGCCTCGGGGTCGTCGCCGAAGAGCGGAGCGCGGTAGATGTTGGTGTTCGGCACCTTGTGCGCGCCGGGGACCAGCGGCTCGAAGGGGGCCTTGAGGGCGGGCAGGCCGGTGATGGACAGGGCGCCCTGCGGGGTGCCGTGGTAGGCCACCGCGCGGGAGATCACCTTGTACTTGGTGGGCTTGCCGGTCAGCTTGAAGTACTGCTTGGCGAGCTTCCAGGCGGTCTCGACCGCCTCGCCGCCGCCGGTGGTGAAGAAGACCTTGTTGAGGTCGCCGGGAGCCTCGTTCGCCAGCCGCTCGGCCAGCTCGACGGCCTTGGGGTGGGCGTAGGACCAGACCGGGAAGAAGGCCAGCTCCTGCGCCTGCTTGGCGGCGGCCTCGGCCAGCTCCGTGCGGCCGTGTCCGGCCTGGACCACGAACAGGCCGGCGAGACCGTCGAGGTAGCGCTTGCCCTTGTCGTCGTAGATGTGGGTGCCCTCACCGCGGACGATGGTGGGGACGGGGGCGTTCTCGTACGACGACATGCGGGTGAAGTGCATCCACAGGTGGTCGTACGCGGCCTTGCTGAGGTCCTTGGGGCTGTCGGTGCTCACGATTATCGGGTTCCCCACATATAGGTCTGCTTCTTGAGCTTGAGGTAAACAAAGCTCTCGGTGGAGCGCACGCCGGGCACGGCCCGGATGCGTCGGTTGATGACCTCCAGGAGGTGGTCGTCGTCCTCGCAGACGACCTCCACCATCAGGTCGAAGGAGCCCGCGGTCATCACCACGTACTCGCACTCGGACATGGCCGACAGCGCCTCGGCCACCGACTCCACGTCGCCCTCGACGTTGACACCGACCATCGCCTGGCGCCGGAAGCCCACCGTGAGCGGGTCCGTGACGGCGACGATCTGCATCACGCCCTGGTCGAGCAGCTTCTGGACGCGCTGGCGCACGGCCGCCTCCGACAGGCCCACGGCCTTGCCGATGGCGGCGTACGGCCGCCGGCCGTCCTCCTGGAGCTGCTCGATGATGGCGAGGGAGACGGCGTCCAACTGGGGACCGCCGTTCCTGGACTCGCGGGAGTCCTTCTGGTCTGCGCTTCGACTGGCCACGGCTTCACTGTGCACGACGTATCGACAGTTTCGCAAGGCCGGATCGATGAAATTCGTTGTCTGAGTCGCTTCAAGCTGCGGATATCGCAATGCCGAGGGGAGTGGGGGTGTTGAAAACGTCGGGTGTCCGTCTAGGGTGGGTGTCTCAGTCAATGGACACCCGAACTTGGAGGGCCGGCAGTGAGCACCGAGCTGCGTCGTCTGCGCAATTACATCGACGGTGAGTTCCGGGACGCCGCCGACGGACGGACCACGGAAGTGGTCAACCCCGCCACGGGCGAGGCGTACGCGACCGCTCCCCTGTCCCGGCAGGCGGACGTGGACGCCGCGATGGCGGCCGCCGCGGCGGCCTTCCCGGCCTGGCGGGACCTGGTCCCGGCCGAGCGGCAGAAGGCCCTGCTGAAGATCGCGGACGCGTTCGAGGAGCGGGCCGAGGAGCTGATCGCGGCCGAGGTGGAGAACACGGGCAAGCCGATCGGGCTGACCCGCTCCGAGGAGATCCCGCCGATGGTCGACCAGATCCGCTTCTTCGCGGGCGCGGCGCGGATGCTGGAGGGCCGCGGCGCCGGCGAGTACATGGAGGGGCTGACCTCCTTCGTGCGCCGGGAGCCGATCGGTGTCTGCGCGCAGGTCGCGCCGTGGAACTACCCGATGATGATGGCCGTGTGGAAGTTCGCCCCGGCGCTCGCCGCGGGCAACACGGTCGTCCTCAAGCCCTCGGACACCACCCCGGCCTCCACGGCCCTGATGGCCGACATCATCGGCTCGATCGTCCCCAAGGGCGTCTTCAACGTCGTCTGCGGCGACCGCGACACCGGCCGCCTGATGGTCGAGCACGAGACCCCGGCGATGGCCTCCATCACCGGCTCCGTGCGGGCCGGGATGTCGGTCGCCGAGTCGGCGTCGAAGGACCTCAAGCGGGTCCACCTGGAGCTGGGCGGCAAGGCGCCGGTCGTGGTCTTCGAGGACACCGACATCCCCAAGGCCGTCGAGGGCATCTCGGAGGCGGGCTACTTCAACGCCGGGCAGGACTGCACCGCCGCCACCCGCGTGCTGGTCCACGAGTCGGTCCACGACGAGTTCGTCAGCGCGCTCGCCAAGGCCGCGTCCGAGATCAAGACCGGGCAGCCGGACGACGAGGACGTCCTGTACGGCCCGCTCAACAACCCCAACCAGCTCAAGCAGGTCTCCGGGTTCATCGAGCGGCTGCCCGCGCACGCCAAGGTCGAGGCGGGCGGCCACCGGGTCGGCGACAAGGGCTACTTCTACGCCCCGACCGTCGTCTCCGGGCTCAAGCAGGACGACGAGATCATCCAGCAGGAGGTGTTCGGCCCGGTCATCACCGTCCAGTCCTTCCGCGACGAGGACCAGGCCGTCGAGTGGGCCAACGGCGTGGAGTACGCGCTGGCCTCCTCGGTGTGGACCAAGGACCACGGCCGCGCGATGCGGATGTCCAAGAGGCTGGACTTCGGCTGCGTGTGGATCAACACCCACATCCCGCTGGTCGCCGAGATGCCGCACGGCGGCTTCAAGAAGTCCGGCTACGGCAAGGACCTGTCGGGCTACGGCTTCGAGGACTACACGCGGATCAAGCACGTGATGACGTCGCTGGACATGTGACCCCACGCGGTGTGCGCGGCCCCGGACGGACCTCCCCGGTCTCCGTCCGGGGCCGCGGCGCGTGTGTACCGAGGGCGTGAACTCCCCGCGCTCGACAGGGTGTCGGGCCTGGCCGGGCCCGCTCGACGCAGCGTCGATTGTCCCGGTCGGTGGCGGGACGGGATCCTCGTGCCATGCCCCTGCTCCCGAAGACGCCCTCGCTGTCCCGTCGTACCCTGCTGCGCGGCCTGGGCGGTTCCGCCGCGCTCGGCGCACTCGGCGCCCTGGCCGGCTGCGGTGTCCCCGCGGCGTACGTGGCCCCGGGCGACCGCGCAGCGACCGACCGGTCCACCACCGAGCGGCGGCTGACCTGGGCCAACTGGCCGCTGTACATCGACACCGACGACGAGCACCCGAGCCGGCGGCCCACGCTGGAGGCGTTCGAGAAGGAGACGGGCATCTCCGTCGACTACATCGAGGAGATCAACGACAACGACGAGTTCTTCGGCAAGATCAGCCCGTCCCTGATGAACCACCAGCCCACCGACCGCGACCTGATCGTCATCAGCGACTGGATGTGCGGGCGGTTCGTACGCCTGGGCTGGGTGCAGGAGATGGACCGCGCCCACCAGCCGAACGTCACCAAGTATCTTGATCCGCTGCTGCGTTCGCCCGCCTTCGACCCCGGCCGGAAGTTCACCGTGCCCTGGCAGTCGGGCATCACCGGGATCGCGTACAACCGGCGCGGGCTCGGCCGGGAGATCCGGCACGTGTCCGACCTGTGGGCGGCCGACCTCAAGGGCCGCGTCACCCTGCTGTCGGGGATGGACGAGGCCTTCGCGCTGCTGATGCAGGGCAACGGCGCGGACATCACCGACTGGAAGACGGACGACTTCCACCTGATCTGCGACCAGGTGGAGAAGCAGGTCGCCAAGGGCCAGATCCGCCGCTTCACCGGGAACGACTACATCAAGGACCTCTCCAGCGGCGACGTCCTCGCCTGCCAGGCCTACTCGGGCGACGTGATCCAGCTCCAGGCGGACGACCCGGACATCGAGTTCGTCGTCCCGGAAGAGGGCGCCGAGCTGTGGGCGGAGTCCCTGATGATCCCCGACCTGGCCCGGCACAAGGCCAACGCAGAGCGGCTGATCGACCACTACTACCGGCCCGAGGTCGCCGCCGAGCTGGCCGCCTGGGTCAACTACGTCTGCCCGGTCCCCGCCGCCCGGGACGTGCTCGCCTCCTCCGACGACGAGGAGACCGCCGCCCTGGCCGAGGACCCGCTGATCTTCCCGGACGCCGCGATGCGCGAACGGCTCGCGATCGCACGGGACATCTCGGCGGGGGAGCGGACGGAGTTCGCGAAGCGGTGGAACGGGATCGTGGGGGTGTAGCAGACTGATCATGTGATGAATTCATCAGGTGATGAGTCGGTCGAGGGTGCGGTCACGCTGGGACTGCTGGCCGCCTGGGTCCTGCACGACCTCGAAGAGCTGGCGACCGTGCCCGGCTGGTGGCGGCGCAACCTCCCCGCCCTGCGCGAGCGGTACCCGAGCGTGCCGGAGGCCGTGTGGCGGCGGGCCGGTTCGGTCGACGGGCGGGAGTTCGCGGTGGCGGTCGGCGCGATGGCCGCGGTCGTGGCCTCCGCGTCCGTCGCCGGACGGCTGACCGGCGGCCGCTCGGCCACGTACCAGACCGCGCTGGGCGCCTTCGGCCTGCACGGCCTGGTCCACCTCGCGCAGGCGGGGCTGGTGCGTGGCTACACGCCCGGGTCGGCGACCGCGCCGCTGATCGTCGTCCCCTTCACCCTCTGGGCCCGCCATCGCCTGCGCCGCGCCGGAGTCCTGCGCGCCACCCGCCCGCGCGACCTCGCCGTGGGGCTCGGTTTCGCGGGCGCGGCGACGGTCGGTGCGCACGCGGTGGCGCGGCGGCTGACGAAGGCTACTGCAGCGCGGCCGCGGTGATCGCGTCGACGACCGGATTGCGCCCCGAGCCCTTCGCGTCGGTGGAGTTGACCGAGTAGACCAGGGTGCGACTCAGGTCGCGGGTGCCGCCGATGAAGGCGCTGTAGCCGTAACGCGCCCCCGACTTGCACCAGAAGGCCTGGCCGTCGGCCTCCTGATACTCCAGTCCGGCACTGAGGGTCGCGCCCGGTACGCCCGCCGGAGTCGTGAACATCTCCTCCAGCTCGGGCCGCGGCACGATCTTCCCCCGGAACAGCTTCTTGAGCAGTCTCTCCAGATCGGCGGTGGTGGAGATCATGTCGCCCGCCGCCCAGCGGTCCGCCTGGTTCCACTCGGTCACGTCGACCAGCCGCGTCGTGCCGTCCGGCCGCTCCACCGCCTGGTAGCCCCGGTTGTGCGGGCCCCGGATGCGGGGATCGGTGCCCGGGAAGTAGGTGTGGTGCATGCCGGCCGGGCGCAGGACGAGACGCGCGGCCTCGGAGGCGTACGAGCGTCCCGTGACCTTTTCGATCAGCAGGCCGAGGATCGTGTAGTTGATGTTCAGGTACTGCTGTCGCGTCCCCGGGACGAAGTCCTCCGGTCCCTTGGCGATCGCCGACGCCGCGACCTGCTGCGGGGTCAGGGTCTCGTACCGGTGCGCGTACAACTGCGCGAAGTCGTCGCCGAGCCCGTCGCCCGGCTTGATGCCGCTGGTGTGGTTCAGCAGGTGGCGCACGCTGATCGGCTGCTCGAAGTCCCGCGTGAACAGGTCGGGGAGGTAGCCCTGCACGGGCGCGTCCAGGTCGATCTCGTCCTGCGCGGCGAGGCGCAGGACGGTGGCCGCGGTGACGACCTTCGTGATCGAACCGGCTCGGAAGCGGGCATCGGGGTGGGCCGGCCTGCCACTGGCCAGGTCGCGCACCCCCGCGCTGCCGTGCCAGTCGCCGCCGGAGGTGCCGACCCGCACCAGGGCGGCGGTGGCGTACTGGTTCGGCAGCCCCGCGATGGCGGCGCGCAACGCTTCCGCGGCCGGTCCCCGCTGATCGGCGGAACGGGAAGCCGGGGCCGGCGGCGCGGCGAAGGCGGGGGCCGCCAGCGGGCCGGCGGCCAGGGCGAGGACGACCGAGGCGGCGAGAACTGCATGGCTACGGGCACGCATCGACTGCTCCAGGTGAAGGCGGTTGCGGCGGAAGGACCGTGATCATCCTGGTGCGCCGCGCCCCGTGGCGGATCGTCGCCGAGTAGGGTGCCCGCCCCTGGCCCCGACTCGGGGAACGTCCCTACGAAGAACGGGAGTTGTGAGGGTCTTCCCTTACGGGACCGGAACGGCTCCGTCGCTGTCGCGCAGGGCGCACAGCACGTCGATGCGGTTGGTGGTGATCGAGTCGACGCCCAGGGCGCGCAGTCGGCGCATGGTGCGGCGGGTGTCGGGGGTCCAGACGGAGAGCAGGAAGCCGTCGCGGTGGACGCGCTCGGCCAGGGCCCGGTCCACCAGTCCGAAGCGGTAGTTGAGCCACCGGGGCCGGACCGCCGCGAGCAGCCCGGCCCGGGGCGGGGCCGCGGTGGTCCAGGTCATGGCGATCTCGGCGGCGGGGTCGGCGGCCCGCACGGCGAGCATGGTGGCGGCGCCCGCCGTGTAGTACACCCGGTCCCGCGCGCCGCACTCGCGGACCACGTCCACGACGCGCCGCACGGCCCGCTCGCCCGGACCGCCCGGCAGGTCCAGCATCAGCCGGCGGCCGTCGGTCGCGGCCAGCGCCTCGGCGAGCGTCGGCACGCCGCCCGTCGTCAGCCCGCGCACCTCCTCGGCCGACAGCGAGCGCAGCGGCCGGTCCTGCTGCCACAACCGCTTCAGCGTCTCGTCGTGCAGCAGCACCGGCACCCCGTCCCGGGTGAGGCGTACGTCGGTCTCGACCGCGTCCGCGCCGCGCTCCAGGGCGGAGCGCAGCGAGCCGAGCGTGTTCTCGCGGTGCCGGTAGGGGTCGCCGCGGTGGGCGACGGCGGTCAGGGCGCGCGGGGTGTCCATGGCGGGGGCAACTCTCAGTGGGCGCGGTGCTCAGGAGGCGAGCCAGGCGGCGGTGTACGTGTCGATCTCGTCGGCGATGCGGGCCTTGCCCGGCGCGTCGAGGAAGGAGGCCTCGACCCCGTTCTTCGCGAGGTCGGCGAGGCCGCGCTCGTCGAGGCCGAGGAGGCGGGCGGCGACGGCGTACTCGTTGTTGAGGTCGGTGCCGAACATCGGCGGGTCGTCGGAGTTGATCGTCACCAGGACCCCGGCGCGGGTGAACTCCTTGATCGGGTGCTCGTCCAGGGTGCGCACCGCGCGGGTGGCGATGTTCGAGGTCGGGCACACCTCCAGCGGGATGCGCCGCTCGGCGAGGTGGGCGAGGAGCTTCGGGTCCTGCGCGGAACTGGTGCCGTGCCCGATGCGTTCGGCGCGCAGGTCGGTGAGGGCGTCCCACACGGTCTGCGGGCCGGTCGTCTCGCCGGCGTGCGGCACCGAGTGCAGGCCCGCGGCGATCGCCCGGTCGAAGTACGGCTTGAACTGCGGGCGGGCCACTCCGATCTCGGGTCCGCCGAGCCCGAAGGAGACCAGGCCCTCCGGGCGCAGCCGGTCGTCGGTGGCCAGCCGCGTCGTCTCCTCGGCGGACTCCAGACCGGCCTCGCCCGGGATGTCGAAGCACCAGCGCAGCACGGTCCCGAACTCGGCCTCCGCCGCCTTGCGGGCGTCCTCGATCGCGTCCATGAAGGCGCCCTCGTCGATGCCGCGCCGGGTGGAGGAGAACGGCGTGATGGTCAGCTCGGCGTACCGCACCTGCTGCCGGGCCATGTCCCGGGCCACCTCGAACGTGAGCAGCCGGACGTCCTCCGGGGTGCGGATCAGGTCGACCACGGACAGGTACACGTCGATGAAGTGCGCGAAGTCCGTGAAGGTGAAGTAGTCGACCAGGGCCTCGGGGTCGGTGGGGACCTTGGAGTCGGCGTGGCGCGCGGCCAGTTCGGAGACGATGCGCGGGGAGGCGGAGCCGACGTGGTGGACGTGCAGTTCGGCCTTCGGCAGTCCGGCGATGAAGGCGTGCAGGTCGCGCGGGACGTCGGGGTCGACGAGGTGCTCGGTCAAGGGTTCCTCCCCAAGGCGGTGCCCACGGGCCGCGCGGGGCGGCGGCGGGGCACGGGTGATCGGCTGATCGGTCGTTCGGGGATCATCGTAGGCCGGTCTCACGCCCGGCGGCCCGGGACCGTAGCATGGCGGGCACGAACGACCCGGGGGGACATGACATGACGGATGCGATACGGCCGGAGGGCGAGTCCTCCGGTGGGCACGACCCGTGGGCGCCCCCGGAGAGCGGGCCGTCCCTGGACAAGGGCCCCGCTGCCGGTGCCGGGCAGCCGCTCCAGCCGCCCCAGCAGTCCCAGCCGCCCGTCTCGGACGCGCCGCCCCCGTGGCAGCCGCCGCCCGGCGTGCACGACCAGGCCACGGTCACGTCGATGCCCGGCGCCGGATTCACCGGCCCCGAGTCCGCGGTGCCGCCTCCGCCCGTCGCGCCCGGTGGCGCCGGGGTCCCGGGCGGGTACGGCTACCCCGGCTACGGCCAGGGCTACGGCTGGCCCGGCGCGCAGATGCCCCCGCAGAACGGGCTCGGCACCGCGTCCATGGTGCTGGGCATCCTCGCCTGCGCGCTGTTCTGCCTGTACGGCGTGGTCTCGGTGGTGCTGGGCATCCTCGCCGTGGTCTTCGGCATCAAGGGCCGCCGGAAGGCGGAGAGCGGCCTGGCCAGCAACCACGGGCAGGCGCAGGCCGGGTTCGTCATGGGCATCGTCGGCATCGTGCTCGGCGTCGCCGTGATCGTCCTGATCGCCATCGGGATCACCGCCGCGATCAACGAGGACTCGGACTACGACGACCCCTACTACGGCTCCGCGCGCCCCGTGCCCGTCTCCGTGACGGCGGAACGCTGAGCTCCTCCCCGCAGGGTTGCCTCTACGATGTCAAGCTCCAACGAGGGGAGAGCAGTTCATGTCGTACTCCAATCCCGGACCCGGGGACTACGGGCCGCCGCCGCAGCCGGGGCAGCCGCCCGCGGGGGGCTACGCGTACCCGCAGTCCGCGCCCGGGTACGGCTATCCGAACCAGGGCGCCGCGTACCCGGCCGCCCCGCCGGTGGGCTACCCGCAGGGGCCCGGCTACGGCATGCCGATGCAGCCGAGCAACGGCATGGGGACCACGGGACTGGTGCTCGGCATCATCGGCGTGGTGTGCAGCCTGACCTTCTTCCTCTGGTTCTTCGGCGTGATCCTGGGCATCCTCGGAATCATCTTCGGCGCGATCGGCCGGGGCAAGGCCACCCGGGGTGAGGCCACCAACAAGGGCTCCGCGACCGCCGGGCTCGTGCTCGGCATCACGGCCACGGTGATCCTGCCGCTGCTCGGCTTCCTCGTCTTCGCGAGCCTGATGAGCGTCGCCTAGCCATACGCCGGTGGGGGCGGCCCGAGGTCGCCGCCCCCTCACTCGCCCGCGCGCAGCCGCTCCCTGGCCGCCATCAGCGCGAAGCCCAGCAGATTCGGCCCCCGCCAGCGCTCCGGATCCAGAGCCGCCTCGTCGTCCGCGGCAAGGCCGATGCCCCACACCCGGTCCACGGGGCTCGCCTCCACGAGCACTCTCCCGCCCGTGGCCAGCAGGAACGCCCGCAGCGCCGGGTCCCGTGCGAACTTGTGGACGCTGCCCTCCACCACGATCCGGAAGCGCTCCCGCTCCCACACCGCCTCGTCGAAACCGCGCACGAGCCGACCCGCCTTCTTCGCCCCGGCGGGATGAGTGGCCGCGAGCACCCGCCGCTCGGCCTCCGCGTCCCCGAAGAGCCGGGCCTTGCCCGCCATCATCCAGTGCTCGGCCGTCGCGTACTCCACCCCGGCCACCGTGAACGGCGACGGCCACCACTGGCTCAGACAGCTCGGTCCGAGCCTGCCGTCCGGGAGCGGCCGGTGCCCCCAGAAGCACAGGTACTTGATCCGCTCGCCCGCCCGGACCCGTGCGACCAGCGCCTCCCTGCTGTCGATGCCCTCCACTGCCCTCTGGTCCGCCCCCGTGATCTTCTCCATGCATGCGAGTGTGGCACGCGCCACTGACACTCCGTCCGGCCTTTTCCGTGGCGACTCGACACCTGGTCGACAGATTCCGTCGCGTAACCAAATGGCAACAACGGAATCACTTGTTGGAGCCCTAGTGCTCTGTCAGGATCGGCACTCACATCGAGCCTGAGCCACGCCGGCCCCCGCCACGGGGAGACCGAGGAGAGCCGACATGCACAACCCGGGCAACGCCACCCCGGACCGATTCCCGGCCCAGGACCGCTTCGCGGACGGGGCCCAGTACATCGCGGGCCGTCTCACGAAGGGCACCTCCGGACGGACGCACACCGTCGTCGACCCGGCCACCGGCGAGGACGTCCTGACCTACGACCTGGCCGGTCCCGACGACGTCGACGCGGCCGTCACTGCCGCGCGGGAGGCGTTCCCCGGCTGGGCCGGTGCCACCCCGGGCGAGCGCTCCGACGCCCTGAACCGGTTCGCCGCCGTCCTCGCGGAGCGCGCCGAGGACTTCGCCCGCGCCGAGTCCCTCCAGTGCGGCAAGCCGCTCAAGTTGACCCGTGAGTTCGACGTGCCGGGCACGGTCGACAACGCGGCCTTCTTCGCCGGAGCCGCCCGGCACCTCCAGGGGCAGTCGGCGGGGGAGTACTCCGGCGACCACACCTCGTACGTCCGCCGCGAGCCGATCGGCGTGGTCGGGTCGATCGCGCCGTGGAACTACCCGCTCCAGATGGCGGCCTGGAAGATCCTCCCGGCGATCGCCGCGGGCAACACCATCGTGCTCAAGCCCGCCGAGATCACCCCGCTCACCTCCCTGATGTTCGCCCAGGCCGCGACCGAGGCCGGTATCCCGGACGGCGTGATCAACATCGTCAGCGGCACCGGACGGGAGGCCGGCGAGCACCTCGTCGCCCACCCCGACGTCGCCATGACCTCCTTCACCGGCTCCACCGCCGTCGGCAAGCGCGTCGCCGAGGTCGCCACCGCCACCGTCAAGCGCCTCCACCTGGAGCTGGGCGGCAAGGCCCCCTTCCTCGTCTTCGACGACGCCGACCTCGACGCCGCCATCCACGGCGCGGTCGCGGGCGCGCTCATCAACACCGGCCAGGACTGCACGGCCGCCACGCGCGCGTACGTGCAGCGACCCCTCTACGAGGCGTTCGTCGAGCAGACCGCCGCCCTCATGGACACCGTCCGCGTCGGCGACCCATTCGCCCCCGGCACCGACCTCGGCCCGCTGGTCAGCCACGTCCAGCGGGACCGCGTCGCCGCCTTCGTCGACCGGGCCCGCTCCTACGCGCGCGTGGTGTGCGGCGGCGAGGCCCCTCAGGGCGACCTCAAGGACGGCGCCTACTACCGGCCCACCCTGATCGCGGACGCCGCGCAGGACAGCGAGGCCGTCCAGTCGGAGATCTTCGGCCCGGTCCTGGTCGTGCTGCCCTTCGACACCGACGACGAGGGCATCCGGCTGGCCAACGACACGCCGTACGGGCTCGCGGCCTCCGCCTGGAGCCGGGACGTGTACCGCGCGAACCGCGCCACCCGCGAGATCAAGGCGGGCTGCGTGTGGATCAACGACCACATCCCGATCATCAGCGAGATGCCGCACGGCGGCTATAAGGCGTCCGGCTTCGGCAAGGACATGTCCGCCTACTCCTTCGAGGAGTACACGCAGGTCAAGCACGTCATGTTCGACAACACCGCGGTGGCGGCCAAGGACTGGCACCGCACCGTCTTCGGGGACCGATAGTCACGTCGAGAGGCCGCCGACCACGGCCGACCCACCCGAAAGGGCAACCACGCGCATGGAGCAGTACGAGCCAGACCGCCCGTCCCCGGCCCAAGTGGCCGCCGTGCGGCGCTCTCTCAGGAGCGGCAGGGCCGCCCTCACCCGCCGGTCGCTGCTGCGCGCCTCCACGGGCGGCGCGCTCGCGGCCGGTGGACTCGGCCTGCTGAGCGGCTGCGGCATCCCGGCGGCCGGCAAGACCGAGGGCGGCGTCTCCGCCGAGGACCACTCCAAGGAGGAGAAGCAGGTCCGCTTCTCCAACTGGACCGAGTACATGGACGTCGACGAGAGCGGCCGCCGTCATCCCACACTGGAGGCGTTCACCAAGCGCACCGGCGTCAAGGTCACGTACACCGAGGACATCAACGACAACAGCGAGTTCTTCGGCAAGATCCAGCCGCAGCTCGCCGCGGGCCAGGAGACCGGCCGCGACATCATCGTCCTCACCGACTGGCTGGCCGCCCGGCTGATCCGCCTCGGCTGGGTGCAGAAACTGGACCCGGCCAACCTGCCGCACGCCTTCGCGAACCTGTCGCCCCAGTTCCGCACCCCCGACTGGGACCCTGGCCGGGCCTACTCCTACCCCTGGCAGGGCATCTCCGCCGTCATCGCCTACAACAAGAAGGCCCTGGACGGCATCGAGGTGAAGACCGTCTCCGACCTGCTCGACAACCCGAAGCTCAAGGGCCGGGTCGGCTTCCTCACCGAGATGCGCGACACCATGGGCATGACGCTGCTCGACATGGGCAAGGACCCGGCCCGCTTCTCCGACGACGACTACGACGCGGCGATCGCCCGGCTCCAGAAGGGCGTCGACCGCGGCCAGATACGCCGCTTCACCGGCAACGACTACACGTCCGACCTCAGCAAGGGCGACTTCGCGGCCTGTCTGGCCTGGGCCGGTGACGTCGTCCAGCTCAAGGCCGACAACCCCGACATCGACTTCGTCATCCCGGACAGCGGCTACGTGACGTCCAGCGACAACATGCTGATCCCCAACAAGGCACGGCACAAGACCAACGCCGAACGGCTCATCGACTACTACTACGAGCCGGGCCCGGCCGCGGAACTCGCCGCCTACATCAACTTCGTCTGCCCCGTCGACGGCGTGAAGGACGACCTGGCGAAGATCGACGAGGACGCGGCGAACAACCCGCTGATCATTCCCGACAAAGCCATGCAGGCCAAGTCGCACTCCTTCCGCTCCCTGAGTTCGAAGGAAGAGACGGCATACGAAGAGAAGTTCGCGAAGCTCACCGGGGCGTGACGACGATGACGACGAATCCGACGAAGAACCAGACGGCCGCGAAGGACGGCGGCGACGTCCGCCTCGCCGGCATCAGCAAGACCTACGGCTCCTTCACCGCCGTGCACCCGCTCGACCTGACCGTGCCCCAGGGCTCCTTCTTCGCCCTGCTCGGCGCCTCCGGCTGCGGCAAGACCACCACCCTGCGCATGATCGCCGGACTGGAGGAGCCGAGCGGCGGCACCGTCCACCTCGGCGACCAGGACGTGACCGCCCTGCCGCCCTACAAACGGCCGGTCAACACGGTCTTCCAGTCCTACGCCCTCTTCCCGCACCTCGACATCTACGAGAACGTCGCCTTCGGCCTGCGTCGGCGCGGCATCAAGAGCGTGAAGAAGCAGGTCGGCGAGATGCTCGACCTGGTGCAGCTCGGCGAGCAGGCCCGCAAGAAGCCGCACCAGCTCTCCGGCGGCCAGCAGCAGCGCGTCGCCGTCGCCCGCGCCCTGATCAACCACCCCAAGGTGCTGCTCCTCGACGAACCCCTGGGCGCCCTCGACCTCAAGCTGCGCCGCCAGATGCAGCTGGAGCTCAAGCGCATCCAGACCGAGGTCGGCATCACCTTCGTGCACGTCACCCACGACCAGGAGGAGGCCATGACGATGGCCGACCAGGTCGCCGTGATGAACGCGGGCCGCGTCGAGCAACTGGGCGCCCCCGCCGACCTGTACGAGAACCCGCGCACCACGTTCGTCGCCAACTTCCTCGGCACCTCCAACCTCATCGAGGCCGAGGTCGACACCCGCAGCGGCGACGACGTCGTCGTGAAGGCCGCCGGAGACAAGCTCGTCCTGCCCGGTGCCCGATGTTCCGCCCCGGCGAAGGCGGGCGGCAAGGTCCTGGTCGGGGTCCGCCCCGAGAAGATCAGCCTCACCCACGCGGACGACGCGGGCGCCATCCCCGAGGGCCGCAACCGCATCACCGGCAGGATCGCCAACACCAGTTTCATCGGCGTCTCCACCCAGTACGTCGTGGACTGCGCCGCCTGCCCCGAGTTCGAGGTCTACGCCCAGAACATCGACCGCGACCCCCGCCTCGCGCCCGGCGCCGAGGTCGTCCTGCACTGGAACCCGGCGCACACCTTCGGGCTGGACGCCGCTCAGGACATCGACGCGGGCGTCACCGAGGGCGAGGCCGCCTGATGTCCACCCTCACCGAGGCGCCACCGCCCCTCTCCCCGCCCGCGCCCGAGCAGAAGCCCCCGCGTAAACGCGGCCGCTGGACGCCGTACTGGCTGCTGCTGCCCGGCATCCTGTGGCTGGTCGTCTTCTTCGCGGCGCCGATGATCTACCAGGCCTCCACCTCCGTGCAGACGGGCTCCCTGGAGGAGGGCTACAAGGTCACCTGGCACTTCGTGACCTACTGGGACGCGATCTACGAGTACTGGCCGCAGTTCCTGCGCTCGGTCGCCTACGCCGCCTCCGCGACCGTGCTGTGCCTGCTGCTCGGCTACCCGCTCGCGTACCTCATCGCCTTCCGCGCGGGCCGCTGGCGCAATCTGATCATGATCCTGGTGATCGCGCCGTTCTTCACCAGCTTCCTGATCCGCACCCTGGCCTGGAAGACGATCCTCGCCGACGGCGGGCCGGTGGTCGGCGCCCTGAACACGCTGCACGTCCTGGACGTCACCAGCTGGCTCGGCTGGACCTCCGGCGACCGCGTGCTGGCCACGCCGCTCGCGGTGGTCTGCGGTCTGACGTACAACTTCCTGCCCTTCATGATCCTGCCGCTCTACACCTCCCTGGAGCGCATCGACGGCCGGCTGCACGAAGCGGCGGGCGACCTGTACGCCAAGCCCTCCACCGTCTTCCGCAAGGTCACCTTCCCGCTGTCGATGCCGGGTGTCGTCTCCGGCACGCTGCTGACCTTCATCCCGGCCACCGGCGACTACGTCAACGCCTCCCTGCTGGGCTCGGCCGACACCGGAATGATCGGAAACGTGATCCAGTCGCAGTTCCTGCGGGTGCTGGACTATCCGACGGCGGCGGCGCTCTCGTTCATTCTGATGGCGGCGATTCTCGCCATGGTCACCTTCTACATCCGCAAGTCGGGGACGGAGGATCTGGTTTAGATGGCCTTCGTCAACTGGTTCAAGCGTCATGTGGTCGTCATCGCCGGGCTGCTGACGCTCGCGTATCTCCTGCTGCCCAATGTCGTCGTCACGGTGTTCTCGTTCAACAAACCGAACGGGCGCTTCAATTACGAATGGCAGCAGTTCTCCACGGACGCCTGGAAGGACCCGTGCGGGGTCGCCGGGCTGTGCGGTTCCCTCTCGCGCAGCCTCCAGATCGCCCTGTGGGCGACGCTGGGCGCCACCGCGCTCGGTACCGCGATCGCCTTCGCGCTGGTCCGCTACCGCTTCCGCGCGCGGGGCGCGATCAACTCGCTGATCTTCCTGCCGATGGCGATGCCCGAGGTCGTGATGGCCGCCTCGCTGCTCACCCTCTTCCTCAACATGGGTGCTCGACTGGGCTTCTGGACGATCCTGATCGCCCACATCATGTTCTGCCTCAGCTTCGTCGTGACGGCCGTCAAGGCGCGCGTGATGTCGATGGACCCACGCCTGGAGCAGGCGGCGCAGGACCTCTACGCCGGTCCCTTCCAGACCTTCGTGCGGGTCACGCTGCCCATCGCCGCGCCCGGCATCGCGGCCGGCGCGCTGCTCGCCTTCGCGCTGTCCTTCGACGATTTCATCATCACCAATTTCAACGCGGGTTCGACCGTCACCTTCCCCATGTTCGTGTGGGGATCGGCCCAGCGCGGAACGCCCGTTCAGATCAATGTCGTCGGTACGGCCATGTTCGTGATCGCCGTACTGTTCGTCCTGGTCTCCATGGTCATCGGCAACCGCCGAAATCGCCGCAAGGCATGAAGCACCTCGGTTTGTCTTCGTAGGGAGTTGAAATCATGGCCCCTGGCGCCATGAGCCGCAGCAACGACTGGACGAAATCCCTTTCCGACGCCCAGCCGGTCCCGTACTGGCTGGACGACCCCGGCCGTCCCCGCCCCGAGGCCGCCCTCACCGGCACCGAGACCTGCGACCTGCTGGTCGTGGGCGGCGGATACAGCGGGCTGTGGACCGCGCTGATCGCCAAGGAGCGCGACCCGGAGCGGGACGTGGTGCTGATCGAGGGCCGCGAGGCGGGCTGGGCCGCCTCCGGCCGCAACGGCGGCTTCTGTGCGGCCTCCCTCACCCACGGGCTGTCCAACGGCCTCACCCGCTGGCCGGACGACATCCACCGGCTGGAGGAGCTGGGCGCCCGCAACCTCGACGCGATCGAGGCGGCGGTCGCCCGCCACGGCCTCGACTGCGATTTCGAGCGCACCGGCGAGATCGACGTCGCCACCGAGCCCCACCAGGCCCGGGAGCTGGAGGAGTGGTACGAGGAGATCCGCGCCAAGGGCCTGGCCGAGGGCGTCGAGTACCTGGACGCCGAGGCCGTACGCGAGCAGGTCGACTCACCCACCTTCAGGGCGGGCCTGTGGGACCGGCGGGGCGTCGCGATGGTCGACCCCGCCAAGCTGGTCTGGGGCCTCAAGCGCGCCTGCCTCGCGCTCGGCGTACGCGTCTACGAGCGCACTCCCGCGCTCACCCTCAAGCCGCACGGCGCCGGCATGGCCGTACGCACCCCCTACGGCGGGGTCCGTGCCCGTACGGTCGCGCTCGGCACCAACGTCTTCCCGAACCTGGTCCGGCGGGTGCGCTCGTACACCGTCCCCGTCTACGACTACGCCCTGATGACCGAGCCGCTCAGCGACGGGCAGCTCGCCTCCGTCGGCTGGAAGAACCGGCAGGGGCTCGGGGACAGTGCCAACCAGTTCCACTACTTCCGCCTGTCGTCCGACAACCGCGTCCTGTGGGGCGGGTACGACGCCGTGTACCCCTACGGCGGCCGGGTGCGCGCCGAGTACGACGACCGCCCCGAGACCTACGCCAAGCTCGCCGGGCACTTCTTCACCTGTTTCCCGCAGCTGGAGGGCGTCCGCTTCACCCACGCCTGGGGCGGCGCCATCGACACCTGCTCGCGCTTCTCGGCGTTCTTCGGCACCGCGCACCGGGGCAGGGTGGCGTACGCGGCCGGGTACACCGGTCTGGGTGTGGGCGCGACCCGGTTCGGCGCCGAGGTGATGCTCGACCTGCTGTCGGGGGAGCGCACCGAGCGCACGGAACTGGAGATGGTGCGCACGAAGCCGCTGCCCTTCCCGCCCGAGCCGTTCGCCTGGACCGGCATCGCGCTCACCAAGTGGTCGCTGGCCCGCGCGGACGAGCACGGCGGCCGGCGCAACCTGTGGCTGCGGACGATGGACAAGCTGGGGCTGGGCTTCGACAGCTAGCGACCGCCGCCCATGTGACCCGGTTCACCCCAACGAGGTACCGCAACCCGCGTAATGCCGCCGGGAGACCTCCCTCTCCCTCGTGACGCATCCCGCGTCGACGAGTGAAAGGGAGGTTTCACATGCCTGGTGCGAAGACGGCGGTCGCGTGGCTGGCATCCGTCGCACCGGATCCCGGGTCCTGCCGCCGGGACTGGGAGCGCGACCCCTCGGGCGTCGCGCTGCTGCCCGCGGGCAAGGCCTGGGACGTGCTCATCCTGCCGAGCAGGCTCGGCTATCCGACCCTGGACGTGCTCTCCCGCGTCCTGGACCAGCCAGGACCGGTGCTCGCCGACTTCGGCGACGCGCGCACGGGCTTCTTCGTGCCGGCCGGCACGGCGGCCCGCTGGCTGGGCACCGGCATCCGGACCGCCGGGCTCGGCACCTGGATCGTGGTGCCCCACCCCGGCGGGCTGTCGTCCGGCGGCACCCGCTGGCTGATCCCGCCGGACGGGGCCGGGACCCTCACCGATCCCTCGCTCCTGGAGCTGGCGATGCACGAGGCGGCGGCGGCCCTCGCGGTGGAGGAGAACGAGGGGTAGCGGCAGACGAGGTACAGGTGACGTACAGGTGAGCTGCGCGAGGGGTTGACAACAGAATTGGTCTGGACCAAATTGGGCGCGCTCCACCCTCCCCATCTCCCCCATGTCCGGAGGCACTTGTGGAACGCGCACGCGTACAACGCGCCAGACCTCTCGCCCGCCGCCCCCTCGTCACCCTGCTCACGGCCGCGGCCCTCGCCGCGTCCGGCCTGACCGCGCTCACGTCGGCCGCCCGTGCGGCCGACGCGGACCTCGCCCGCAACGGCGGCTTCGAGTCCGCGCTGGACGGCTGGACCTGTACCGCCGGCACGACCGTGACCTCGCCCGTGCACGGCGGCACGTCGGCCCTGAAGGCCACCCCGGCCGGCGCCGACAACGCCCGCTGCTCGCAGACGGTGTCCGTCAGACCGGACTCCCAGTACACGCTCTCCGGATACGTCCGGGGCACTTACGTCTACCTCGGCGCGAGCGGCACCGGCACCACCGACGTCTCCACCTGGGCCCAGTCCGCCCCCGACTGGCAGCAGCTGACGACCACCTTCCGCACCGGCCCCTCGACCACCAAGGTCACCATCTACACCCACGGCTGGTACGGCACCGGCGCCTACCACGCCGACGACATCTCCCTCACCGGCCCCGGCGGCGAGACGCAGCAGCCCCCGGCGGTCCCCGGCGGCCTGAAGACCGGCTCGGTGACCTCGTCCAGCGTCGCCCTGTCCTGGTCACCGGTGGCGGGCGCGACGGGATACGCCGTCTACCGCGACGGCGCCAAGGTCAGCACGGTCACCGGCACCTCCACCACCGTGACCGGCCTGACCCCGTCCACGGCATACTCCTTCCAGGTCACCGCGGTCAACGACGCGGGCGAGTCGGCCCGTTCGGCCACGGTCACGGCGACCACCGCCCAGCGCCCGGACGACGGCGGCGGCTCCTCCGACCTTCCGGCCCACGCCCTGGTCGGCTACCTCCACGCCAGCTTCGCCAACGGCTCCGGCTACACCCGCATGGCCGACGTGCCCGACAGCTGGGACGTCATCGACCTGGCCTTCGGCGAGCCCACCTCGGTCACCTCCGGGGACATCCGCTTCGAGCGCTGCCCGGTCGCCGAGTGCCCGAACGTGGAGAGCGACGCCGAGTTCAAGGCGGCGATCAAGGCCAAGCAGGCGGCCGGCAAGAAGGTGCTGATCTCCATCGGCGGCCAGAACGGCCAGGTGCAGCTCACCAGCACCGCCGCCCGCGACAAGTTCGTCTCCTCCGTCTCCGCGATCATCGACGAGTACGGCCTGGACGGCCTCGACATCGACTTCGAGGGCCACTCCCTCTCCCTGAACGCCGACGACACGGACTTCAAGAACCCGAAGACCCCCGTCATCGTCAACCTCATCTCGGCCGTGAAGACCCTCAAGGCCAAGTACGGCGCCGACTTCGTCCTCACCATGGCGCCGGAGACCTTCTTCGTCCAGCTCGGCTACCAGTACTACGGCACCGGCAAGTGGGGCGGCCAGGACCCGCGGGCCGGGGCCTACCTGCCGGTCATCCACGCCCTGCGCGACGACCTGACCCTGCTGCACGTCCAGGACTACAACTCCGGCTCGATCATGGGCCTGGACAACCAGTACCACTCCATGGGCGGCGCCGACTTCCACATCGCCATGACCGACATGCTGCTCACCGGCTTCCCGGTCGCGGGCGACGCGAACAACGTCTTCCCGCCGCTGCGCCCGGACCAGGTCGCGATCGGCATGCCGGCCTCCACCCAGGCGGGCAACGGCCACGTCTCGTCGGCCGAGGTCAACAAGGCGCTCAACTGCCTGACCAAGAAGACCGACTGCGGCTCGTACGCCACCCACGGCACCTGGCCCGACCTGCGCGGCCTGATGACGTGGTCGATCAACTGGGACCGTTACTCGAACTGGGAGTTCCAGAAGAACTTCGACGCGTACTTCGGCTGACGCCCCGCGGGGTCCGGCCGGGTGGGGTCCGGCGGTCCACCAGCCGGACCCCGGCCAGCAGCACCACTCCCAGGCACCAGCTCGCCACCACGTCCAGGGGCCAGTGGTAGCCCCGCCGCACCAGCCCGTAGGAGGTGCCGAGCACCAGCAGGGCGCACAGCACGACCAGCGTCCGGCGTACGGCCGGCGCGCGCAGCCGCCCGAGCAGCAGCACCGCCGCCGCGCCGTACGCGACGAACGCCGTGGCGGTGTGGCCCGAGGGGTAGTAGCCGACCGCGGGCGGCACCGCCGGGGTGCCGGGGCGGTCGGTCCACTCCTTCAACGGGGCGACCAGCGCCGGCACCAGCACCATCGCCAGGGCCCCGGCCAGCGGCGGCAGCCACCAGAGGTGCACACCCGCGACCCGCCCGTGCCACGCCGCGTACACCAGCGCCACGACCAGGACCGGCACCGCCACCTGCACGTTGCCGAGGTCGGACAGCAGCTCGGAGAACCGGTCCGGGTGGACGAGCGCCCCGCTCAGCCGCTCGTCCACCCCGACCAGGGGGCCGTCGGCGACGACCTGCCAGGTGATCAGCGCGAAGAGGAGCACGGGAAGCCCGACGAGGGCGGACAGGGCGCGTGGCGGGGCGGAGACCGGCATGACGCCCAGCTTCGCAGGCCCGGCCTCGCGTAGTCTCACCGCCCGTGACCACCATACGAACGGCACGGGACAGCCAGTGGGGAGAGACCTTCGCACGGCTGAGGACGATGACCGGTGAGGGCAGGTACGAGGAGGTCGAGGCCGAGGCCCGGACGCTGGCCGCGCTCCCGCGGCGCCCCTGGCGCAGGCGTCCGCCGCACTGGGAGGCGAGAGTGCTGGCCACGGGAGCGGCCGTCATGCACGGCCGGATGGCCGAGGCGCTGGACGAGCTGGACACGCTGATCGCGGAACTGGAGCCGGTCGGCCTCAACTCGCAGATGCTGCGGCTGATCGCCCGCAGCAACCGCGTGGTGGCCCTGTCCGGCCTCGGGCGGTACGCGGAGGCGGAGACAGTGGCGAACGGCGTCCTGAGGGAGCTGAACCAGATCGCCCACCGCGCCCCGGTGTCGGGGCTGGAGATCAACACCCTCCGGCACCTGGCCACCGTGCTGTGCGGGCTGGCCCGCCACGAGGAGGCGGAGGCCGTGGCCCGCGGCAACCTGTCCCGGGCGGACGGACCCGCCGCCGGTGTCCTGCACACCACGCTGGCGCACAGCCTGAACGGGCAGGGCCGCCACGAGGAGGCGCTGGCGGAGGTCCGCCGGAGCCCGTCCCGGCCGCCCCGCTACGCCGCCGGGCACCCGGACCTGGTCGCCGCCGAGGCACTGTACGGACTGGGCCGCCGCGCCGAGGCGGAGGACGCCGTACGACGGTCGCTGGCCGACTGCGAGCGGCGGCTGCATCCGGCCCATCCGCGTACCGGCGAGGCCCGTGCCCTGCTGGCCCGCATCACCGGGGAGGAACCGGGCGGGGGATCCCCGCAGGAGCCGGAAGAACCGGGGGAGCCGGGGGAGTGAACACCGAAGGGCCGGCACAAGGGGGGGAGTGTGCCGACCCTTCGGTGAACCACCGACCCGAGTGCCGAGGCGGCCGTCCTGACCGGAACGCCGCGCGCCCCGGGGGGTTTGGGGCGGGCGACCGTCCGATCGGTGAGGAAGCCGGAACCCGTGGGCTCCGGTTGTGTGCGCGAGGCACGACCAGGTCGAAGCCGGGGAAGCCTCGTCCTGATGATCCGCCCACAGTCCCCTGTGGGCGGGTGTATCTCTCATCTGCGTAGAACCTACGGCAGGGGGTGCGCTCAGGACAGCTCCATCGGCGTCCTGACATCCACCCCGCACACCTTCTTCACACGCTCTGCCGCTCGCTCCGCCAGGCGTGCGAAACGGGGCCCGGACGCGCGTTCGGTACTCGTGCTCAGACGCGGGTGAACGCCTGCTCGATGATGTCGAGACCCTCGTTCAGCAGATCCTCCCCGATGACCAGAGGGGGCAGGAAGCGCAGCACGTTGCCGTAGGTGCCACAGGTCAGGACCAGCAGGCCCTCCTGGTGGCAGGCCTTGGCGAGCGCGGCGGTCGTCTGCGGGTCCGGCTCCTTGGTGGCGCGGTCCTTGACCAGCTCGATCGCGATCATCGCGCCGCGGCCCCGGACGTCGCCGATGACGTCGAACTTCTCGGCCATGGCGGCCAGGCGGGTCTTCATGACCGCCTCGATGTTCTTCGCCCGGGCGTTGAGGTCCAGCTCCTTCATCGTCTCGATGGCCCCGAGCGCGCCCGCGCAGGCCACCGGGTTGCCGCCGTAGGTGCCGCCGAGGCCACCGGAGTGCGCGGCGTCCATGATCTCGGCGCGGCCGGTGACGGCGGACAGCGGCAGACCGCCCGCGATGCCCTTCGCCGTCGTGATCAGGTCCGGGACGATGCCCTCGTCCTCGCAGGCGAACCACTGACCGGTGCGGCAGAAGCCGGACTGGATCTCGTCCGCGACGAAGACGATGCCGTTGTCCTCGGCGAACCGGCTGATCGCGGGCAGGAAGCCCTTGGCCGGCTCGATGAAGCCGCCCTCGCCGAGCACCGGCTCGATGACGATCGCGGCCACGTTCTCGGCGCCGACCTGCTTGCTGATCTGGTCGATCGCCTGCGCGGCGGCCTGGGGACCGGCGTTCTCCGCACCCGTGGGCCAGCGGTAGCCGTAGGCGACCGGCACGCGGTACACCTCGGGCGCGAACGGGCCGAAGCCGTGCTTGTACGGCATGTTCTTCGCCGTCAGCGCCATCGTCAGGTTGGTCCGGCCGTGGTACCCGTGGTCGAAGACGACCACGGCCTGCCGCTTGGTGTACGCACGGGCGATCTTCACGGCGTTCTCGACGGCCTCGGCGCCGCTGTTGAACAGCGCCGACTTCTTCGCGTGGTCGCCCGGCGTCAGCTCGGCCAGCGCCTCGGCGACGGCGACGTAGCCCTCGTACGGCGTGACCATGAAACAGGTGTGGGTGAAGTCGGCGAGCTGCGCGGACGCCTTGCGCACGACGGCCTCGGCGGAGGCGCCGACGGAGGTCACCGCGATGCCGGAACCGAAGTCGATCAGGCGGTTGCCGTCGACGTCCTCGATGACACCGCCACCGGCGCGCGCGACGAAGACCGGCAGCGTGGAGCCCACACCCTGCGCGACCACGGCCGTACGGCGGGCCTGCAGCTCCTGCGACTTCGGGCCGGGAATGGCGGTGACGACGCGGCGCTCCTGCGGAAGTGCGGTCATGGGGGGCTCCTGGGGTCGTGCGGGCGAACGCTTGACTTCTTTTCTCGCAGGCTAGGACCGGCGCCGTGGGGTGGGCATGCTCCATGTGGGCGTTGTCCGTGACGCTGCTTGTCCGCCGTGGACAGGTGGCGGATACGGCGACATATGGACACGTCGGCGCGGGCCCGGCCGCGTAAGCGGTGAACTCCCCTTGGGAGGGCGTTAGATTGGCTCGCTGATGGTGGACGGAGCGGCAGGTCAGGGGGCAAGGGCGATGGACGGCGACGGGACCCGGGACGCGCGGGGCACGCATGCGAATCCGGTACCGCGCCCGGCGGGTCCCCCGGAGGTGCCCGCGAAGCCTCCCGAGGCACCCGCGGTGCCGCCCCGGCCGACGCGGGCACCCGGGGCCCCGGACGGTCCGGCCTTCCTGACCTGGCTGCGCACCCCGCGCCCCCAGGCCCTGCCGGGCGTGTGGCGGTTCGGCCACCGGCCGCGGCCCGAGGAGGAGGTCGAGCGGGTGCCGGGCCGGCAGCTGCTGAGCGGCGCGGTGATCGCCTTCCTGGTCGGCTGGCTGATCTGGTCGCTGCTCTGGAACGGCTACCTGGGCGGCTGGTGGCTGCTGCCCCTTTACGCGATGATCCCGGACTCCTGGGTCGACCCCCACAGCTTCACCTCGGTCGTGGTCGTCTACGCCTACTACGTCCTGGTCGCCGGCATCATCATGGTCGGCGTCGGGCGGCTCGGCCGCTGGGGCGAGATCTGGCGGCGCTACGGCCCGCCCGCCTGGCGCCGTGCCGTCCCCGGCGCGGTGCCCCCGCCCGCCCCCGAGGAGGACCCCGCCGGCTGGCCCGCGCTCCGTGCGGCCGGTGCCCACGACGCCGCCGAGCGGCTCGCCGCCGACGCCCGCTCGGGACTCATGCGGGACGTGGACCACGCCCGCATCGCCCGCGCCTGGCAGGGCGTGCAGCGCGGCCGGCACAGCCTCGCCACCTTCACCGGCGCCGTGCTCAGCCACGGCTCCGCCGCCTGCCCGCACCCCTCCGGCGCCCGCGACCTGCCCGCCCGGCAGGCCCGGCACGACCTCGTCACCGGCCAGGTGCGCATCGGCGCGGCCGCCGACGACGCCCGCAACCCCTACGCCTACCGCGGCACCGGCCTCGCCCTCGGCCCCGACCTGCTCGGCACCTCCCTGCTCGCCGTCGGACCCGCGGGCTCCGGCAAGACCGGCAGCGTGGTGCGACCGCTCTCCGAGTCGCTGTGCCTGCACGCGCTCGCCGGGCGCGCCGCGGTCGTCGTGGTCGGCGCCGCGGGCGCGGACCTCGGCCCGGCCGACGCCTACGACGTCGTCGTCCGGATCGGCAACCCGGACTCCGTGTACGACCTCGACCTGTACGGCGGCACCACCGACCCCGACGAGGCCGCCGTCGTCCTCGCGGAGGCCCTGGTCGGCGACCTCACCGACCAGCACCAGGGCGGCGACACCCGGCGCTCCACCACCGTCCTCGCCCAGTTGCTCGGCCCCTTCCGCGCGGTCCACGGCCGCTTCCCCGGCGTGCCCGAACTGCGGCAGCTGCTGGACGGCGCGCCCGGACCGCTGGCCGAACTGCGCGAGGGACTGCGGGCGGCCGGCCAGGAGTCCCTGCTGCGCGAGCTGGACGCGCGCGAGCGGCAGCAGGGCCGCCCCGGCGACGTGGGCGGCGTCCTGGCCGACCGGGTGGCGCTCCTGGACCGCCCCGCCTTCGCCCCCTTCTTCGACACCTCAGGACAGTCCCGGCCGTTCTCCCTCAAGGCCCTCGACCACCCGGTGCGGGTCCGCATCGACCTGCCCCAGCGCGGCCACGCCGACGCCTCCCGGATGCTGGCCCGGCTGGTGCTCGCCCAGTTCACGGCGAGCGTCTCGGTGCGCGAGGACCGGTCGCTGTTCGCCTGCCTGGTGCTGGACGACGCGAGCGGCGTGGTCACGCCGGAGGCGGTACGGGGCGTGCAGCGGCTGCGCTCGGCCGGTGCCGGCGTGGTCCTGACCCTGCGCACCCTGGACGACGTACCGCGCCCGTTGCGCGGGCCGCTGCTCGGGGCCATCGGGTGCCGGATGGCGTTGTCCGGGCTCACCCCCTGGGACGGGCAGGACTTCGCCGAGGTGTGGGGCAAGGAGTGGACCGAGGCCCGCGACGTCACCGACCGGCAGATCATCGCCGAGACCCCGGCGGGCAAGGCCGTGCACATGCTCCGCCGGGTGATCACCGGCAAGGCGCCCACCGCGCGCGCGGTGACCGTCCGCCAGGTCGAACGCGAGCGTTGGTCGGCCTCCGAGCTGGCGCACGCCGTGCCGGCCGGGCACGCGGTGCTGTCGCTGACCAGCGTCAAGGGGGAGCACGCGCCGCCGCTGCTGGTGGATCTGCGCGGGTGAGCCGTACGGGGGCGGGCACCCGGGACCGTACAGTGAGGCAGAATCGACACAGGTCGTTCATACGCGGCGGCCAAAAGATCACAGAGACTCCACACTGACCCGCGCACACCGCGCGCCCGCCCCGCACCCCGACGCAGACCCCGAAGGCTCAAGGCCCCATGCCCCCCACGCTCGCCTCGCTCGTCCACCACTCGGCGCTCAAGCTGACCGTGCGCGCCGGCGAGGACCGCCTCGACGTGCCGGTGCGCTGGGCCCACGTCAGCGAACTCGCCGACCCCGTGCCCTACATGGAGGGCGGGGAACTGCTGCTGATCACCGCCCTCAAGCTGGACGCCGAGGACCCCGAGGTGATGCACCGGTACGTGAAACGGCTGGCGGGCGCCGGAGTGGTGGGCCTCGGATTCGCCGTCGGGGTCAACTACGACGACATCCCCGAGGCACTGGTGGAAGCCGCCCGGCGGGAGGGCCTGCCGCTGCTGGAGGTGCCGCGCCGCACCCCCTTCCTCGCCATCAGCAAGGCCGTCTCCGCCGCCATCGCCGCCGACCAGTACCGCGCGGTCACCGCGGGCTTCGCCGCCCAGCGGGAGCTGACCCGGCGGACCCTGACCGACGGACCGGAGGGCCTGCTGGCCGCGCTCGCCGCGCAGGTCGACGGCTGGGCGGCGCTGTACGACGCCTCGGGCGCCGTCGTCGCCACCGCACCGGAGTGGGCGGGCCGCAGGGCGGCGCGGCTCACCGCGGACGTACAGCGGCTGCGCGAGCGCCCCGCCCCGGCCTCGTCGGTCGTCGGGGGAACCGGGAACCCCGACCACCCCGAGAACGCCGACCGGGTGGAGCTGCACTCCCTGGGCACCTCCCGCAGGCCCCGCTCCGCGCTCGCCGTCGGCACCGCGGCCGCCCTCGGCACCGCCGAGCGGTACGCGGTCCACTCCGCCATCGCCCTGCTGACCCTCACCACGGAACGCTCCCGCTCCCTGCACGAGGCCGGGCTGCGCATCGACGCGGCCGTGCTGCGCATGCTGCTCGCCGGCGAACCCGACCACGCGCGCACGGTCGCCGGGGACCTGTACGGCGGGCTGCTGGACGCGCCGTTCCGGATGATCGTCGCCGAGTCGGGGGCGGCCAGGAACAGGGCCGCCACGGCCGCGCACACCGCCGCCGCAACGGGCGGCGACCCCGGCGGCGACCCGCTCGGCACACTCGGCGCGCTCGCCGAGGCGGCGGAGTCCGCGGCGGCCCGCTCCGGCGAGGCGGTGCTGGTCGTCCCCGACGGGGAACGCCTGGTGGTGCTGGCCACCGACGGGGGCGCGGCCGTCGCCGCCTGCGTCGAGCACGCGTCCGCGCTGGAGGCCGCCCGCCCGGCCGCCGAGCCCCTCGCGGGCGGCGACGAGGAGAGCCTGGTCGTCGGACTCTCGGCACCGTCCGGACCCATCGCCGCGTCGGCCGCCTACAAGCAGGCCCAGCAGGCCCTCTCGGTGGCCCGCCGGCGCGGCCGCGTCTGCGTGGAGCACGAGCACGTGGCGGCCGGCTCGGTCCTGCCGCTGCTCGCCGACGACGCGGTGCGCGCCTTCGCCGACGGCCTCCTGCGGGCGCTGCGCGACCACGACGCCACCGGCCGGGGCGACCTGGTCGCCTCCCTGCGCGCCTGGCTCTCCCGGCACGGCCAGTGGGACGCGGCCGCCGCCGACCTCGGCGTCCACCGGCACACCCTGCGGTACCGGATGCGCCGGGTGGAGGAGATCCTCGGCCGCTCGCTGGACGACCCGGACGTCCGCATGGAGCTGTGGCTGGCCCTGAAGACGACGGCGCCGGAGTAACGCCCCCGGAGCGCTACCCCCACCTGGCCACCGCGTCGAACACCCGCCACCCACCACTACACCCTGGACAAGCGCCCGCCACCCCGCCCCGCCCTACCGTGGACCCCGCACGGCGCACACACCACCACCCCCAACGCGGAAGGGCCGGGACTCGACAATGACTTCCACCCACGCCTTCTGGCTCGCCGGCCGCCAGGCCACCGGCGAGTCCGACTTCGACGTCACGTCCCCCTGGGACGGCACCACCGTCGGCACGGTGAGCCTGCCCACCGACGCCCAGGTCGAGGAGGCCGTGGCCGCCGCGTACGCCGTACGGGACGAGTTCGCCGCCACCCCCGCCCACGTACGGGCCGCCGCCCTCGACCACGTCAGCCGCCGCCTGCTGGAGCGCACCGAGGAGATCGCCCGGCTGATCTCCGCCGAGAACGGCAAGCCCGTCAAGTGGGCCCGCGGCGAGGTCGGCCGCGCCGTCTCCGTCTTCCGCTTCGCCGCCGAGGAGGCCCGCCGCTTCAACGGCGGCGAGGCCCAGCGCCTGGACACCGACGCGGGCGGTCAGGGCCGCCTCGCCCTCACCCGCCGCTTCCCCAAGGGAGTCGTCCTCGGCATCGCGCCCTTCAACTTCCCCCTCAACCTGTGCGCCCACAAGATCGCCCCCGCGATCGCCGCCGGCGCGCCCCTCATCCTCAAGCCGGCCCCGGCGACGCCCCTGTCCGGCCTGATCCTCGGCGAACTCCTCGCCGAGACCGACCTGCCCGCCGGCTCCTGGAGCATCCTCCCGGTCCCGAACGACCGCATGCCCGCCCTCGTCCAGGACGAGCGCCTCCCGGTCATCTCCTTCACCGGCTCCGAGACCGTCGGCTACGCGATCATGGACTCGGTGCCCCGCAAGCACTGCACGCTGGAGCTGGGCGGCAACGGCGCGGCCGTCGTCCTCGGCGACTGGGCGAGCGACGAGGACCTGGACCGCGCCGCGGCGCGCATCGCGACCTTCTCCAACTACCAGGGCGGCCAGTCCTGCATCTCCGTGCAGCGCGTGATCGCCGACGCCACCGTCTTCGACCGCCTGCTGCCCCGCATCGTCGCCGCCGTCGAGGCCCAGGTCACCGGCGACCCGAACGACGACGCGACCGACGTCGGCCCGCTGGTCAGCGAGGCCGCCGCCGAGCGCGTGGAGGCGTGGGTGCGGGAGGCCGTCGACGCGGGCGCCACGCTCCACACCGGCGGCAAGCGCGACGGCGCCTCCTACGCCCCGACCGTCCTCACCGACCTGCCCGCCGGCACCACCCTCGCCCGCGAGGAGGTCTTCGGCCCCGTCCTCAGCGTGCAGAAGGTGACCGGCGAGGCCGAGGCCTTCGCCGCCGTCAACGACTCCAAGTACGGCCTCCAGGCAGGCGTGTTCACCCACGACCTCCAGGCCGCCTTCCGCGCCCACCGCGCCCTGGAGGTCGGCGGCGTCGTCATCGGCGACGTCCCCTCCTACCGCGCCGACCAGATGCCGTACGGCGGTGCCAAGCAGTCCGGCGTCGGCCGTGAGGGCGTGAAGTTCGCGATGGACGACTACACCTACGAGCGGGTGCTGGTCCTCACCGGACTCGCGCTCTGACGTCCGGTCTCATCCGGCGTCGAGCTGGTGGTCCGCCCAGACGTACGTCTCGGGCAGCAGGTCGGAGACGGGGACCGCGCGGACGCGGTCCCCTTCCCCGACGATCACCTTGAGCCCGGGGAAGTAGTCGAGCAGGACCTGACGGCACCGGCCGCACGGCGGGACGACCCCCCGCTCGCGGTCGCCGACGGCGACGATCGTCTCCAGCTCGTACGCGCCCTGGGCCGCCGCCGCGCCGACGACGACCAACTCGGCGCAGGGGCCGCCGGTGAAGTGGTAGGCGTTGACGGCCGTGACGATCCGGCCGTCCCGGGCGCGGGCCGCGGCCGCCATGGTGTGGTTGTCGCCCCGGCAACGGGTACGGGCCACGTGCGCCGCGGCCTCGACGAGTTCGTGGTCGACGGGGTTGGTCTGCGAGGGCATGGTCTTCGCCTTGTCAGGTGTCGGACGGCGTCGGGCCGGGGGCCGTCGGCCGGTGTGCGGTCGGGGTGCGGGGTCCTACTGTGCGACAGTCCGTCGCCCTGCCCGACAGCAGGCCCCGCAGCCTCCCGTACGCGTCGTCCCAGGACCACGCCGTACGCACCCAGCGGCGGCCCGCGTCGCCCATGGCACGGGCGAGCCGGGGGCCGCGCAGGAGCCTGATCAGCCGGTCCGCCGTCGCCGCGACCGAATGGCCGTCGACGACGTGCCCAGTCTCCCCCTCGCGCACCGCGTCCGGGGCGCCGCCCGAGTCGCCCGCGACGACCGGCAGTCCGGACGCGGCGGCCTCCAGGTACACGATGCCCAGGCCCTCCACCTCCAGACCGCCCTTACGGGTACGGCACGGCATCGCGAAGACGTCGGCGGCGGCGTAGAACGCCGGGAGCGCGGGGTGAGGGTGGCCGCCGGCGAGGACGACCGAGTCCAGGACGCCCTCGCGCAGGGCCAGTTGCCGCAGTGCGGGCGCGTAGGGGCCGTCGCCGACCAGGAGCAGTACGGCGTCCGGGACCGCCCTGAGTACCCAGGGCAGCGCCCTGATCAGGGTGTCCTGGCCCTTGCGCGGGACCAGCCGGGCCGCGCACAGGATCACGGGGCGGCGGCCCAGTCCGTACCTGGTCCTGACCGGAGTGCCGTCGACACCGGGGTGGAAGGCCCGGGTGTCGACGCCGGGGGCCAGACGGGCGGTCCGGGTCCCGGGGGCGAGGGCCGCCTCGATCGGGCCCCGGGTGCTCTCGCCCAGCCAGGTCAGCGTGTCCACCTGGCTGCCGATGCGCCGCAACAGGCCCCGGGTGCCCGGGGTGCGGGCCCACCACACCTCGTGGCCGTGGGTGGTGGCGACGGCGGTGCGGACACCCGCCGTACGGCGCAGCCGCCCCGTCATCAGGGCGAGGGGCGCCGCCGCGCCGAACCACACCCGGTCGCAGCCGTACCGGCGGGCCACCTCCCCGGCGTGCGCGGCCGCGCGGGGTGTGGGCAGCAGGGCGCGGGCCGGGTGGCGGACCACCGGGTACGGGAAGGTCTCGCCGGGTCCCGCGGTGGCTGTGGGCGCGGAGGTCAGGACGACCACCTCGTCGGGCGGGAAGCGGTCGGCCAGCTCCCGGACGAAGGTCTCGATGCCGCCCTGCCGGGGCGGGAAGTCGTTGGTGACGATCAGCGTGCGGGCCCGGGTGCGGGCGTCGTTCGTCATGGGGCCTCGCTTCTCATGGGGGGCCTCGCTCGTCATGTGGGGATCCTCTCGACGCAACGGTCCGTGACCTGGGGGCCGCGGTGCGTCGGCTCGTGCGCCAGGGCGGTCAGGAGCAGCGGGTAGACCAGGTAGCCGAAGCGCGTCGCCGGCATCAGGGACGTCGCCAGGCCCAGGCCGAACGCGAGCCGCCAGGCCGCCGCCCGCACCGTCTGCGGAGGGCGTACCGCGAGCGAGGCGCCGATCAGCAGCGCCCCGGCCGTCAGGAGCGCGAGCGCGATCACCCTGCCGCCGGGGACGTGAGCCGCGAGCAGGTGCCCCGGCAGCGGACTGCCGGCGGGCGAGGCGGTGGCGGCGAGACCGAGCGGGAAGGCGACGACGTTCCGGAGGAACCCGGTGGGATCGGCGAGCGCGAAGGGCAGGACCACCGCCGTCGCGGTGCCCAGGCCCACACCCGCGCACCGCAGGGCCGACCGGCCGCCCTGCCGCGCCGCGACCAGGGCGAGCGCGACCGGCAGCGCGGGCCAGGCGGTCCACTTGAGCGCGGCGGCGGCCCCGAGCACCAGGCCGGCTGCACCCGGTCGGCCCCGCCCGGCCAGGGCGACACCGAGGCACATCAGACCGGCCACCGGCAGGTCGACGCCGCCCACCGCGAACGGCAGCGCGACCAGGGGGCAGGCGAGGAGCGGCCCGACGCGGCGCGGGCGGGCGACGGCCAGGGCCGCGACGAACGCGCCGCCCAGCCACCAGCGGGGATCGCCCGGCAGTACGCCGAAGACGGCCATCCCCGGCAGGTAGGGATTGAAGCCGGTGACGGTCGCGGGAGCCGTGACGTACGGGCTCCCGGTGACGGCCAGCAGGTGTCCCGACCGCTCGACCACGGCCACCTCCGACTGCCCCGCCCCCGCCAGCACCAGGCCGACGAGCGGCAGTACGGCGGCCCCTGCCACGGCGACCGCCCGTGCGGCCGGGCGCGGAGCGGACCCCGACGCCAGGAGCGCCGCGAGCGCGTACCCCGCCCCGGCCGAGCACCCCCACACCTGATGTGTCGGCAGGTCCGACACCGTCGCGAAGCCCGCCGCCGCCACCGCGTACCCGGCCCACACGTACCGTTCGACGGGCCGCCGGGCGTACCTCGCGATCCGCTCCCCACAGGACTTCCTCATGTCCGTCGACGCTAGGAACCCGCAGGTCGAAGGGCGTCAACCGAGGCTCCGCACCCGGGACTCAACCCGTGGTACGACCTCCGGCCGAAGACTCCACCCGAGCGGTGACGCGCGCCTGCGCCCCGGCCGGGATCATGGGGGGATGAGTACGTCGCCCCAAGAGCGGCTGCGCGAGTGGATCGCGGCACCCGCCTACCCCTGGATCACCGGCGGCGCCGTGACGGTGGGCGGGGTCGCCGAGTTGATCGTCGTCCCGGGCGGTGTGACGACCGCCGCAGGGGTGCTGGTGTCCGCCGCCTCGCTGATGTGGCGGCGCTCCTTCCCGCCCGTCGCGATGCTCACGGTCGCGGCGGGGCTGATCGGCTTCGCCGGGGACGTCAACCTCTACGTCTCGATCATGGTGAGCGGGCTGACCGGCTGCTACTCGCTGGGCCGCAACCGGGTGGTGCACCCCGCCCTCGCCGTCGCGGGCGGCGCGCTCGGCGCCCTGTGCGTGAACCTGGTGCACATCAACACCTGGTCGCGGATGGACCTGCCGGTGCCCGCGCTGTGGGAGAAGGGGTCGCTCAGCCTGTTCGCCGAGTCCTTCCTGCTGACCGTGGTCGTCTTCGGAGCAGTGATGATGGGCGACGCGGTCCGCTCCCGGGAGGAGACGCGCAACGAACGGAGCCTGGCCCAGGCACAGTTGATCGCCATGGAGCGACAGCACGCGGCCGAGGCGGAACGCGCCGCGATCGCCCGTGAACTGCACGACATCGTCTCCCACTCGGTGTCGATGATCGCCGTGCAGGCCGAGAGCGCCACGTACACCACGCCCGGACTCACGCCCGAGGCCCGCGACGGCTTCCAGCAGATCGCCGGCACCGCCCGCTCCTCGATGGCCGAACTGCGCCGCCTGCTCGGCGTCCTGCGCACGCCCCAGGGCGACACCGCCCTCACCGCGCCGCAGCCCACCCTGGACCACCTGGCCGAACTGGTCGACCAGCACCGGGCGGTGGGCGGCACGGCCGAGCTGCGGATCACCGGCGAGCGGGTGGCGCTGCCCGCCGCGTGGGAGCTGTCCGCCTACCGCATCGCGCAGGAGGCGCTGACCAACGCCCGCAAGCACGCCCCCGGCGCCCGGACGGTCGTCGAGGTCGACTACGGCGCCGACCGGCTGCTCACCCTTCGCGTCCGCGACGACGGACCGGGCGGCGACCACGGCTCCGGCCCCGCCGCGGGCGCCGGAACCGGACACGGGCTGACCGGAATGCGGGAGCGGGCCGCCCTGGTCGGGGGCCGGCTCACCGCCGGGGCCGGTCCGGACGGCGGCTTCCTGGTGGAGGCGGAGCTGCCGTGGGGGAGCGGATGAGTTCCGGGGATCGAGCGAAGGAGCCGCGGGTGATCAGGGCGCTGGTAGCCGACGACCAGGCGGTCGTGCGCACCGGGTTCGTGAACCTGCTGGGCACTCAGGACGACATCGAGGTCGTCGCCGAGGCGGAGGACGGGGTGCAGGCGGTGCGGTCGGCCCGCGAGACCCGGCCCGACCTCGCGCTCCTGGACATCCGGATGCCGCACAAGAACGGCATCGAGGCGGCCCGCGAGATCCTGGCCGCCTCCGACGGTGCCACGAAGGTCCTGATGCTGACGACCTTCGGCCTCGACGAGTACGTGTACGACGCGCTCGCGGCCGGGGCGGCCGGTTTCCTGCTCAAGGACGCCACCTTCCCCGAACTGCTGCACGCGGTACGGGTGGTGGCGGGCGGGAACGCCCTGCTGTCGCCCGAGATCACCAAGCGGCTGATCGCCGAGTTCGTGCATGCCCGCGGCGCGCGGCTGCCCGTGCCCGCGGCCGGTGACCTCACGGCCCGGGAGACGGAGGTGCTGACACTGATAGCGCGGGGCCTGTCCAACGCGGAGATCGCGGGGCGCCTCACCATCACCGACCACACCGTGAAGACCCACATCAACCGGCTGTTCGCCAAGCTGGAGCTGCGCGACCGGGCCCAGGCGGTGATCGTCGCCTACGAACTGGGCCTGGTCCGGGCGGGCGGCGAGTCAGGGGCCCGGTACCGGTAGGCGCCGGTGCCGGGCCCCGTCCCCGTGCCGGGCTTCTCCGGACCCTCAACCGGAGAAGCCGACGTGCGCGAGCCGCAGAGAGCCGCGCAGCCTGATGCGGAGATCGTGGACGCCGGCGGCGGTGAAGGCGCCGCCCAGGTCCACGTAGTCGTACGGTCCCGCGGTCGGCGCGTCCGGTGACAGCGCCGCCGTCCACGGGGCGCCGTCCAGCGCGACCTCGACCGAGCCGCCCGCCCCCGCGACCGACACGGTCACCCCGGTCACCCCGGTGCCGAAGTCGCAGGCGCGGTAGAGCAGTTCGCCCGTCCGTCCGGCGAGGGCCGTGACCGCGTCGCCCACCACCTTCGTCCGGTCGACGATCTCCGTGCCGCTCTGCTCGTCGAAGTCGGCCGCCGCCACGCCCCGTGCGCCGACCGGGCGCGGCACGGCGGGCTCGCCGTCGAGCGTGACGGTCGTCGCCAGGCGCACGTCCTCGCTGGAGGCACCCACCAGCAGCGCGTACGGCCCCGGTTCCAGCCGCCACCGGTCGTGCGCGACGTCCCAGAACGCGAAGGCGGACAGCGGCACCTCGAAGGAGACCCGGTCCGACGCCCCCGGGGCCAGGGTGAGCCGGCGGTGGGCCAGCAGTTCGCGGCGCGGGCGCGGAACCGACGGGGCCTCGGCACGGACGTAGAGCTGGGCCACCTCGTCGGCGGAGACCTCCCCGGTGTTGGTGACCGTGAAGGACACGGTCACCGCCCCGTCCCGCACCTGAGCCGTCAGGCCCCCGTACCCGAACGACGCGTAGGACAGGCCGTGCCCGAAGGGGAACAGCGGCGTCCCCTCGAAGTACAGGTAGGTCTGGCGGCCGCCGATCACGTCGTAGTCGAGCAGCTCGGGCAGGTCGGCATCGTCCGCGTACCAGGTCTGCGGGAGCCGGCCCGCGGGGGAGACGTCCCCGGCGAGGACCCGGGCCAGCGCGGTGCCGGCCGCCTGCCCGCCGTGCGCGGTCCACAGCACCGCCGGGAGCGTCTCGACGCCGACCGCGTACGGATAGGCGGACACCAGCGCCAGCACGGTCGCCGGGTTGGCGGCGCGGGCCGCGCGCAGCAGCCGTTCCTGCTGCGCGGGCAGCCGCAGCGTCGTACGGTCCTCGGTCTCCCGGCCGTTGATGTGCGGGTCGTTGCCCGCCACCACGACGACCACGTCCGCCCCCGCCGCCACCCGCGTCACGGCGTCCTCGCCGCGCTCGACGACGACCACGTCGAACACCTCGGCGTCCGCACCGCCCACACCGCCCGCACCGCCCGCACCGCCCACACCGTCCGCACCGTCCGCGGCGCCCGCGACGGCCGCGTCCGGGGCGGCAACCTTCACGCCGTCGGCGGCGACCTGGACGGGACGACCCGTGCCCGTGTGCCTCAGGAGGTGACCCCCGTCATGGGGTTCCAGCCGGAAGGTCTCCTGCACGATCCAGCCCCCGGGCTGGTCGGCGGAGGCGCGCACGAAGCCGTCCTCGGCGACGGACAGGTACCGGCCGTCGGGCGCGCGCAGCGTGAGCACGCCCCCGCCCCAGTCGATCAGCGCCAGTTCGGTGCCGACGGCGTCGGTGGTCAGGGGCGGCAGGTCGGTGCGGCCGGCGACCAGGGCCGGGTCCAGGGCACCCTCCGTGCCGGGTGCCTCGGCGGCGGCGTCGTCGGCCGGGAGGACGTGCAGGAACCTGCCGTCGGCCGTGCGCAGCCGGACCCGGTCCACGCCCTCCGCGAAGCTCACGCAATCGGCGCCGAACCGCTCGTACAGGCCCTCCAGAGGAGTCGAGCGGTGGATGAGCGTGCCGCTGTACCAGTCGAGCTTGCACTCGTCGGCGAGCAGGCCGACGACGGCGACGCGGGTGTCGGGGGCCAGCGGCAGGACGCCGTCGTTCCTGAGCAGGACCACCGCCTGCTCGGCCGCCTCCCGCGCGAGCGCCCGGTGCTCCGGCGTGTCGAAGTCCGCGGCGGTGTCCGCCGCGCCCGCGTACGGGTCGTGCTCCGGGTCGAACTCGCCCAGCCGGAAGCGGACCGACAGCTGACGGCGCACGGCCGCGTCCACGTCCGCCTCCGTCAGCAGGCCCGCGTCCAGGGCACCCCGGACGCGGGCGACGATCTTCGAGGAGTCCGTCCCGTGGTCGGTGAAGCTGTCCACCCCGGCCCGCAGCGCGGCGGCGGTCGCCTCCTCGTGGGTGTCGAAGTAGTGCTCCGAGTCGACCAGGTTGGAGGGCGCGCCGGCGTCCGAGCAGACCAGGAGATCCTCCCGCGTCCAGGCGCGCAGGTGCCGGCCGAGGTGCGGGGAGAGGTGGTTGGGGCGGCCGTTGACCAGGTTGTAGGCCGGCATCACCCCGGCCACGGCGCCCGCCTCGACCGTGTCGCGGAAGGCCCGCAGGTCGTACTCGTGCAGGACCCGCGGGCGGACGGAGGACGAGGAGGTGTCCCGGTCGGTCTCGTTGTTGTGCGCGAGCCAGTGCTTGAGGACGGGCGCGGTGCGCCAGTACGTCGGGTGGTCGCCGCGCAGGCCCCGGGTGTAGGCGGTGGCGACGGCGGAGGTGAGCCTCGGGTCCTCGGAGTAGCCCTCCTCGTTGCGGCCCCACAGCGGGTGGCGCAGCAGGTTCACGGTCGGGGACCAGACGTTGAGGCCGACGCGGTCGTCCCGCGCGCGCATCGCCCTGGCCTCCTTGGACACCGCCTCGCCGACCCGCCGCACCAAGTCCTCGTTCCACGTGGCGCCCAGGCCCACGGCCTGCGGGAAGACGGTCGCCGGGCCCATCCAGGCCACGCCGTGCAGCGCCTCCTGGCCGGTGCGGAAGGCGGCGATGGAGAGCCGCTCGACTGCGGGCGCGAACTGGTGCAGGAAGGCGGTCTTCTCGTCGAGCGTGAGCCGCGACATCAGGTCGTCGACGCGCTTCGCGAACGGCAGTTGCGGATCACGGAACGGCGGCGTGGGTGCGGACACGTGAGGGTCCCCTTGGGATGGAGCGAGCAGGACGTCGAAGCGCTTCGATGCTCCGTGCCGCCCCGGGTGGGTGTCAAGACGGGCAGCAATCTTGGGAACGACCCTTGTGTGCCCCGAGGGGTTAACTTAACCTCGCTGCAACATCGAAGCGCTTCGACACGAGCCGAGTTCAGTTCCCTCACGACACCGCAGCCGACGGCCACCGTCGGGTGTTTTGGTGTGCCACGAAGGCACGAAGGGTTGACGCACATGACGCCGAACGCCGCCTCCGGTCCCAGCCGGAGAAGTTTCCTCGCCTCCACGGCGGTCGCCACCGCGGCCGTGGCGGGAGGGGTGCCGCTGCTCTCCGCCTGCGGCGGATCCGACGGAGGCTCGCGCGACGGCACCACGTCGGGCAAGGACGCCAAGAAGCTGCTGCCGGCCTACGTGGCGGCGAGCGTGGTCACGCCCGACATCCCGAGCAAGAACGGCTCCGCGGTCGGCTTCACGAGCAAGCTCGACCTCGCGGACCTGAAGACCTCGGTTCCCAAGAAGCTCGGCAAGGGCGGCCGGGTCACCGTCATGTCGCCGTTCTGGGGATCCCCGCCCAAGGACGACAACGCCTACTACAAGGCGATGAACGACCTCATCGGCGTCGACGTGGTCTGGCAGAACCAGGACGGCAACACCTACGACCAGAAGCTCGGCGCGGTCCTCGCCTCCAGCGAGGTGCCCGACGTCGTGGTCGTCCCCGGCTGGAACATGACCGGCAGGATACCCAGCGCCATCATCGGCAAGTTCGCCGACCTCGGCCCCTACCTGTCCGGCGACGCGGTCAAGGAGTACCCGAACCTCGCCGCGATCCCCACCGACGCCTGGCAGCGCTCCATCTTCGGCGGCAAGCTGCTCGGCCTGCCGATGCCGTCCTCGTACGTGTCCGGCATCGTGCCGCTGTACCGGCAGGACGTCTTCGAGAAGGAGGGCTACGACGTCCCCCGCTCCTGCGACGAGTTCATGGCGCTCGCCAAGGACGCCACCAACGCCAGGGCCAAGCGCTGGGCCTGCCTGGACATGAAGTGGACCGCCTTCAACGCCTTCGGTGTGCTCTCCGGCAACGAGAAGTCGCTCGGCTGGAACCAGGTCGACGGCAAGCTGATCTACCGCGCCGAGACGGACGAGTACCTCGAAGCGCTGGAGTGGACGCGCAAGCTGTTCGCCGCCGGGGTCGTGCACCCCGACGCCAAGCTCGGCAAGTCCAACGCCGCCGACCCCGGACCCAAGTTCGCCGCCGGCGAGTTCCTCGTCTACAACCAGGACATCTCCCAGTGGTGGAGCCGCACCGCCGAACAGGCCACCCAGAACCCCGAGTTCAGGATCTGGGGCATGGACTTCTTCGGGCACGACGGCGGTCAACCCTCGCTGTGGGCGCAGAACCCGGCCAGCATCTTCGCCTTCGTCAACAAGAAGGCGTCCAAGTCCGTGATCCGCGACGTGCTGGCCGTCGCCAACGTCACCGCGGCGCCGTACGGGACCAAGGAGTACATGGCCACCAACTACGGCGTCGAGGGCACCCACTACACCGTCAAGGACGGCGTACCCACCAAGACCGACCAGGGCAACATCGACGTGATGAACGCCTACGTGATGGTGGCGAGCCCCGCGGCGACCATCGCCCACCCGGACTTCCCCGAGGTCGCCAAGGGGCAGGTCGAGTGGCAGCAGCGAACGGGCGCCGTCACCAGGAAGCCCACGTTCTACGGCATGCAGATCGTCGAGCCCGCCCGCTACACCAACCTCTCCAACGACTTCGAACAGCTGGAGGACGACATCGTCCGCGGCCGCAAGAAGGTCGGCGACATGCAGCAGGCCGTCTCCGACTGGAAGAGCAAGGGCGGGGACAAGCTGCGCGACTGGTACCAGAAGATCCTCGACGAGAACGGTCCGGCGGCCGGCTGACCAGGTACCGAGGCAAGGAGAACCACCGTGTCCCACAGCACGGTGCCTCGGACCAGGGCCGAGGCCGATGCGACGAAGAAGACCCCGGCGGCGTCCGGCGACGCCACCGGCCCCCGCGGGAAGCAGCGGGACCCCGGGAGGCCGAGCCTGCGGCTGCGGTTCCGCCGTGACCGCCTGCTGCTCCTGATGACACTGCCGGCCGTGCTGCTGGTACTGCTCTTCAACTACGTGCCGATCCTCGGAAACGTCGTCGCCTTCCAGGAGTACGACCCCTACCTCAGCGACAACGGGATCGTCTCCATCCTGCACAGCCCCTGGGTGGGCCTGGAGAACTTCCAGCGGATCTTCGCGGACTCCGCCTTCTGGAACGCGGTGCGCAACACGCTCGTGCTCTTCCTGCTCCAGCTCGTGCTCTACTTCCCGATCCCCATCGCGCTCGCGCTGCTCATCAACAGCGTGGTCAGGCCCCGGGTGCGGGCGATCTCGCAGGCCATCCTCTACCTGCCCCACTTCTTCTCGTGGGTGCTGGTGATCGCCGTCTTCCAGCAACTGCTCGGCGGCGCCGGGCTGCTGTCCCAGCTGCTGCGCGACCACGGGTACGACGGGCTCAGCGTCATGACCGACCCGGACACCTTCAAGTTCCTGATCACCGCGCAGAGCGTGTGGAAGGACGCCGGCTGGGGGATCATCGTCTTCCTCGCCGCCCTCGCCTCGGTCAGTCCCGACCTGTACGAGGCCGCCGCGATGGACGGTGCGAACCGCTGGCGCCGCATGTGGCACGTCACGCTGCCCGCGCTGCGTCCGGTGATCGCCCTGCTGCTGGTGCTGCGCGTCGGCGACGCCCTGACGGTGGGCTTCGAACAGATCCTGCTGCAACGCGACGCCGT
This sequence comes from Streptomyces sp. NPDC059906, assembly GCF_042730645.1. Taxonomy (NCBI): domain Bacteria; kingdom Bacillati; phylum Actinomycetota; class Actinomycetes; order Kitasatosporales; family Streptomycetaceae; genus Streptomyces; species Streptomyces sp. NPDC059906. Next base: position 9,814 of record NZ_JBHWKU010000033.1, on the reverse strand, counting down.
GGGACCGGGCGCGGCGGAGGTCCTCGACACCTTCGTGTGGTGGAACGGCGTGCGCAACCAGGACTTCGGCTACGCGGCCGCCGCGGGGCTCGTCAAGGGCGTCATCAGCCTCGGCCTGGTGCTGGTGGCCAACAAGGTGGCCCACCTCATGGGCGAGCAGGGGGTGTACAAGAAGTGACCGCCGTACCCGAAGCGACAGCCGTACGGGACACGACCGCCGCGAGTGATCCGCCCGCACCGAGGCCCCGCCGCCCGTGGGCGGCCCCGCCCCGCCCCGTGTGGGAGGAGAAGCCCAGCCGGGCCGGACTCGCCGGCAAGGGACTCGTGCTGCTCCTGGCCTGCCTGGGCATCCTCTTCCCGCTGTGGATCGTCGTCGTCACCAGCCTGTCCAGCCGCAGGTCCATCGACGAGGCGGGCGGCCTCGTGATGATCCCCAAGGACATCACCTTCGTCGCCTACCAGGAGCTGCTCAGCGGCGGCCAGGTCACCCGCGCCGCTCTCGTCAGCATCGGCGTCACACTCGTCGGCACCCTGTTCTCCATGGCGGTGTCCGTACTGTGCGCCTACGGGCTCTCCCGCAGCGGCTCGCTGGGCCACCGCTGGATCCTCATGGTGCTGCTCGCCACGATGTTCTTCAGCGCGGGCCTCATCCCCACCTACCTGCTGGTGCAGTCCCTGGGCCTGACCGACAGCTACCTCGCGCTGATCCTGCCGAGCGCGATCAGCGTCTTCAACATCCTGGTGCTGCGCGGCTTCTTCATGGGCATCTCCCAGGAACTGATCGACAGCGCCCGCATCGACGGCGCCGGGGACCTGCGCATCCTGTGGCGGATCGTCCTGCCGCTGTCCCGCGCGGTCGTCGCGGTGATCACCCTCTTCTACGCCGTCGGCTACTGGAGCGCCTGGTTCAACGCCTCCCTCTACCTGAACGACCAGGACATGCTGCCCCTGCAGAACGTCATGATCCAGCTGGTGCAGAAGCAGGAGGCGCCGGTCGGCCTCGGCCAGGCCATCAAGACCGGCGAACTGTCCGGGCTGGCCGTGCAGATGGCCGTGATGGTCATGGCCCTGCTGCCGGTGGCCGTCCTGTCGCCCTTCGTCCAGCGCCACTTCAGGAAGGGCATGCTCACCGGGGCGGTGAAGGGCTGATGCCGGACCTCTCCGACGTCACCGGCCGGCGCATCCTCTTCGGCGGCGACTACAACCCCGAGCAGTGGCCCGAGGAGACCTGGCCCGAAGACGTACGCCTGATGAAGGCCGCCGGCGTCAACTCCGCCACCCTCGGCGTCTTCTCCTGGTCGAAGCTCGAACCACGCCCCGGCGTCCACGACTTCGGCTGGCTGGACCGGCTCATGGACCTGCTGCACACGAACGGCATCGGCGTCGTCCTCGCCACCCCCACCGCCTCGCCCCCGCCCTGGCTGGGGCACCTGCACCCCGACACCCTGCCCCACGACGCCGACGGCCGCACCGAGTGGTGGGGCGGCCGGCAGCACTTCTCGCACTCCAGCACCGTCTACCGCCGACACGCCGCCGCCATCACCGAGGCCCTGGCCGCGCGGTACGCGAGCCATCCCGCGCTCACCCTGTGGCACATCAACAACGAGTACTGCACCTACGACCACGGCGACGAGGCCGCCACCCGCTTCCGCCGCTGGCTCCAAGGCCGCTACGGCACCCTCGACGCCCTCAACACCGCCTGGGGCACCGCCTTCTGGAGCCAGGGCTACGGCGACTGGGCCGAGATCACCCCGCCCCGCCGCGCCCACTACCTGAAAAACCCCACGCAGGTCCTGGACTTCCGGCGCTTCACCTCCGACATGCTCCTGGAGTGCTGCACCGCCGAGCGCGACATCGTCCGCCGCCACACCCCGCACCTCCCGGTCACCACCAACTTCATGCCGCTGTGGTCCGGCCAGGACGCCTGGCGCTGGGCCGAGGAGGAGGACGTCGTCTCCGTCGACCTCTACCCCGACCCGCGCGACCCGTTCGGCGCCCAGGAGGGCGCCCTGGTCCAGGACATGACCCGCTCCCAGGCCCGCGGCCCGTGGATGCTCATGGAGCAGGCGGCCGGTGCCGTCAACTGGCGCGGCGTGAACCACCCCAAGCCGCGCGGCCTGGGCCGCCTCTGGTCGCTCCAGGCGGTGGCCCGCGGCGCGGACGCCGTCTGCTACTTCCAGTGGCGCCAGTCGCGGCAGGGCGCCGAGAAGTTCCACTCCGCAATGGTCTCCCACGCGGGGGAGCGGGGGCGCACCTTCCAGGAGGTCAAGCGGCTCGGGGCGGACCTGGCCCGGATCGCCCCGCACGTCACCGGCGGCGCGGTCGCCGCCGACGTCGCCGTCCTGCACGACTGGCACTCCTGGTGGGCCGGCGACCAGGAGGCCCGGCCCTCCCGCGAGGTCGACTACCCGGACGTCCTGAGGGCCTGGCACCGCGCGCTCTGGCAGGCCGGCCTCACCACCGACTTCGCCCGCCCCGACCACGACCTGACCGGCTACCGGCTCGTGGTCGTCCCGCAGCTCTACCTCCTCACCGACGCGGCCGTCGACAACCTCCTCGCCCACGTGCGTGGCGGCGCCACCCTCGTCTGCGGCTTCCTGACCGGTGTCGCCGACCAGGACGACCGGATACGGCCCGGCGCCATGGACGTCCGGCTGCGCGAGCTGTTCGGCATCCGCACCCTGCACGAGTGGTGGCCGCTCCAGCCGGGTGAGCGAGCCGAGTGCGAGGGCGGCCTGCACGGCACCCTGTGGTCCGAGGAACTCGAGCCCGACGGCACCGCCGACGAGACGATCGCCTACCGGGGCGGGGAACTCGACGGACTGCCGGCCGTCCTGCGCAAGGGCCGCGCCTGGTACCTCTCCACGCTCCCCGAGCCGGACCGGCTGCGCGCGCTGCTGGCCCGCGCCGCCGCCGACGCGGGCGTCCGGCCGGTGCTCGACGGGCTCCGGGACGGCGTCGAGGCGGTCCGGCGCGGTGACCTGCTGTTCCTGCTCAACCACGGCCGCGAACCGGTCACCGTCGACCTCCCGGGCACCCACCACGACCTGCTGACGGAGACGACGGCCACCGACCGGATCACCCTCGGCCGCTACGGCGCTGCGGTGCTGAGGCCATGAGCGCCACGCCCGTCCACGGCACCTGGGAGCCGGAACCCGCCGCCCGCTGGGAGGACGCCTTCCTGAGCGGCAACGGCCACCACGGCGCCCTCGTGTCCGGCGACCCGGACGCCGACCGGGTGATCGTCACCCACCACACCCTCGTCCGCCCCGACGGCGACGACGGACACCGCCGCCCGCCCGCGCTCGCCGCCGGGCTCCCCGCCCTCCAGGACCGGCTGCTGGCCGGGGACGCCACCGCCGCCGAGGACTTCACCGACGGCCGCCCGCTGCAGTGGGTGCGCCCCTTCCACCCGGCCTTCCAACTGCGCCTGAACCGACCGCCGGAGGCCGGCACCCACGGCACCCGCGCCCCCTACCACCGCGCCGTCGACTTCACCACCGGCGAGACCACGGCCGCCCGCGGGGACTGGACCAGCCGCGTCTTCGTCTCCCGCGCCGACGACGTGATCGTCCAGCGCGTCACCGCCCCGCACCTCACCCTCGACCTCTCCCTCGACCCCCGCCTCCCCGGCGCCCCCGCCGGACTCCGCATCGGCCACGGCGCCGTCCTCGCCCCCGAGGGCGCCCTGCTCACCCTGCGCGCCCGCTACCCCGGCAGCGACCTCGCCTACACCGGCGTCACCCTCGCCGCCGTCACCGGCGGCACCGTGAAGCTGGTCCCGCCGGGCGTCCTCGTCGAGGGCGCCACCGAGGTGCTGCTCCTCACCCGGGTGCGCCGCCACACCGGCGAGCTGGACACGGTCGCCGAGAGCCGCGCCCTGCGCGACCTGCTGGACGGCGCCCCGTACGCGGCCCCGTACGACGGCCTCCTCGCCCGGCACCTGACCCGGCACCGCACCGCGTACGACCGCGTCACCCTCGACCTCGCCGCCGACCCCGCCGAACGCGCCCTGCCGGGCTCGGCACTGCTCGCCCGGCCCGGCGGCCCCGCCCTGCTGGAGCGGCTCTTCGCCGCCGGCCGCTACCACCTGCTGTCGGCGAGCGGCCTGCTCCCGCCCCGCCTCACCGGCCTGTGGACCGGCGACTGGAACACCGCCTGGTCCGGCGCCTTCACCACCAACGCCAACCTCAACCTCCAGACCGCCTCCGCCGCGGCCGCCGCCCTCCCCGAGGTCACCGAGGCCCACGCCGCGCTGGTCCACCGGCAACTGCCCGACTGGCGGGACAACGCCCGCGAGATCTTCGGCGCCCGGGGCGCGGTCGCGCCCTCGCACACCGACGGCGAGAGCGGCCACACGTACCACTTCAGCCGCGAGTACCCGCTGCACCTGTGGACCGCGGGCGCCGACTGGCTGCTCAAGCCCCTCGTCGACCACGACGAGACCCGGGGCGCCCACGACCCGCGCACCACCGCCGCCCTGGCCGAAGCCGCCCTCTTCTACGAGGACTTCCTCCACCGCACCGACGAGCACGGCCACCTGGTCGTCGTCCCCTCCTACTCGCCCGAGAACCGTCCCGCGGGCGCGAGCTGGGGCGCCCTGAACGCGGCCATGGACCTCTCCGCCGCCCGGCACGCCCTGCTGACCGCCGCCGACCGCCACCCCGAGCACGCCGAGCGCTGGCGCGCCCTCGCCGACCGCCTCCCGGCGCACCGGGTCAACGCCGACGGCGCCCTCGCGGAGTGGGCGTGGCCCGGCCTGGCGGACACCTACGACCACCGCCACCTCAGCCACCTCTACGGCGTCTGGCCGCTGGACGAGATCAACCCGTACGACACCCCCGACCTCGCCCGGGCGGCCCACCGCGCCCTGACCCTGCGCGGCGCCGAGAACGACTCCGCCCACGGCCACCTCCACCACGCCCTGGTCGCGGCCCGCCTCCGGAACGGAGCCGGGGTCGGGCACGCGCTGGGGCAGGTGCTCGGCGGCGACTACTTCCACGCGTCCCTGATGAGCGCGCACTACCCCCGCCGCGACGTCTACAACGCGGACGCCGCGCACGCCCTGCCCGCCGTGCTCGTCGAGATGCTCGTGCAGTCCACCCCCGGCCGGCTGGTCCTGCTCCCGGCCCTCCCCGCCTCCTGCCCGCAGGGCGAACTCAGAGGCGTACGCACCCGGTTCGGGGCCGTACTCGACCTCACCTGGAAACCCGACGGCAGCGCGACGGCCGTCCTGCGCCCCGCCCGCACCCGCCGTATCGAACTCCGGACCCCCTCCGGCGCCGAACCGCTCGACCTCGCCGCCGGGGAGGACCGCGTCATCAGCGTGAAGGCGCGGTAGCACCAGCGCACGTCCCCCCACCCATGGAAGGAAACGCCATGGCACCACGCACGCGCCCCACCCGTACCCGTGCCCGCACGCGCACCCTGACCGCCCTCCTCGCCCCGGCCCTCGCGCTCGGCGCCACCGTCGGGCTCGCCGCCGCCCCCGCCCAGGCCGCCGTCTGGAACTCCTGCGACCAGTGGGGCAACACGAGCCTGAACGGCTACACCCTCTACAACAACATCTGGGGCTCCGGCGCCGGCAGCCAGTGCGTGTGGGCCAACTCCGGTACCGACTGGGGCGTCTGGGCCGACCACCCCAACACCGGCGGCATCAAGTCCTACCCGAACGCCAAGAAAGTGATCAACAAGCCGATCACCTCCCTCTCCTCGCTCACCAGCAGCTACCACGTCACGGTCCCGTCGTCCGGCGCGTACAACACCTCGTACGACATCTGGGACACGGACCACGACTACGAGATCATGCTCTGGGTCAACCACAACGGCGCCGTCGGCCCCCTCGGCACCTCGCAGGGCTCCGTCGGCCTCGGCGGCCACACCTGGAACGTCTACAAGGGGAACAACGGCGCCAACGAGGTCTTCTCGTTCCTGCGCACCTCGGACTCGAACTCCGGCACCGTGAACATCCTCCCGATCCTGAAATGGATCAAGGACACCAAGGGCTGGATGGGCAACGAGACCATCGGCGACGTGCAGTTCGGCTACGAGATCACCTCGTCCGCCGGCGGCCTCGACTTCCGCACCAACAACCTGACGGTCAGCGGCGGCTGACCACGGCAGCCGCATCACCGGCGGCCCCCCTCGTGCGCCTCGCGCATCACGCCGAGCAGGTACGGCTTGAGGTGCCGGCGCGCGGGGCGGAGCCGCTCCTACGGCCGGACGGGCGCCGGTCCCGAGCTGGCCCGGACGGTCAGCTCCGGTGCGAGCAGCACGACCTCGTCGCTGCCGCGGCCGTCGAGCTTGGCGACCAGCTGTTCCACGGCCCGCCGGCCCATCTCCTGCGCGGGCAGCGCGACCGAGGTGAGCCGCACCGAGGCCTGGGTGGCGACCTGCTCCGGGCAGACCGCGACCACCGACACGTCCTCCGGCACCGCGCGGCCCTGCTGGCGCAGCAGGGCGAGCAACGGCTCGACCGCCGACTCGTTCTGCACGACGAGGCCCGTGGTGTCCGGGCGTTCGTCGAAGACGCGGGCCAGCGTCGCGGCCATCGCGTCGTACCCGCCCTCGCAGGGCCGGTGCAGCAGCCGCAGACCCAGCTCACGGGCGCGCGTGCGCAGCCCGTCGAGGGTGCGCTCGGCGAATCCGGTGTGCCGTTCGTAGACGGCGGCGGCCTCGCCTATGACGGCGATGTCGCGGTGCCCCAGCTGCGCCAGATGCTCCACGCACAGCGCACCGGTCGCCCGGAAGTCCAAGTCGACACAGGTGAGGCCCTCCGTGTCGGCGGGAAGTCCGATCAGTACGGACGGCTGGTGGGTGTCGCGCAGCAGGGGGAGCCGCTCGTCGTCGAGCTCGACGTCCATGAGGATCATCGCGTCGGCGAGCCCGCTGCCGGTGACCCGGCGCACCGCGTCGGGGCCCTCCTCACCGGTGAGCAGCAGGATGTCGTACCCGTGGGTGCGCGCACCGGCCGCGACCGCGATGGCGATCTCCATCATCACCGGTACGTACATGTCGGTGCGCAGCGGGATCATGAGGGCGATGATGTTCGACCGGCTGCTGGCCAGTGCGCGGGCACCGGCGTTCGGGTGGTAGCCGAGCTTCCGGATGCTCTCCTCGACCCGCTGCCGGGTGGTGGTGGAGATGGACCGCTTGCCGCTGAGGACATAGCTCACCGTGCTCGCCGAGACTCCGGCGTGCTGGGCGACCTCGGCGAGGGTGACCATCCAGCTCTCCAAGATGTGTGAAGCGCTTCGACAGCGCGCGGGACCCGTAAGGGAGGGGTGAGGATGGTTCGACAGTAGCCGCAGCGTGGACGGGTGTCCATAGTAAGTCGAAGCGCTTCGACTCGTTCGTCCTCCGCGTTCCCCTCTCCCGGCCTCCCCCCGCAGTATCGGCCGAACGGCCGCACGAAGGGTGGCTGGGGCGCCCTGGATCGGGTACATACGATCGGGTAGCACCCACTAGGTAACGTACGTCCGCAAGTTCGTGCAGGACGAATCGTGGCGAGGTGAGCCTCATGTCCGCACCACCCACCCCCTCTTCCTCGGCTTCTCCCTCCTCCCGACCCACCGTCACCGAACGTGAGGCCCGCCAGGTCGCGGAGGCGGCCCGGGAACAGGACTGGCGCAAGCCGAGCTTCGCCAAGGAGCTGTTCCTCGGCCGCTTCCGTCTCGACCTCCTCCACCCCCACCCGCTCCCGGCCGACCAGGACGTCCAGCGCGGCGAGGAGTTCCTCGCCAAGCTGCGCGACTTCTGCGAGACGAAGATCGACGGGGCGGTGATCGAGCGCGACGCGCGGATCCCCGACGACGTGATCACCGGGCTGAAGGAGCTGGGCGCCTTCGGCATGAAGATCGACACCAAGTACGGCGGCCTCGGCCTGACCCAGGTCTACTACAACAAGGCCCTCGCCCTGGCCGGATCCGCGAACCCCGCGATCGGCGCGCTGCTCTCCGCCCACCAGTCGATCGGCGTGCCGCAGCCGCTGAAGATGTTCGGCACCCAGGAGCAGAAGGACACCTTCCTGCCGCGCTGCGCCCGCACCGACATCTCGGCCTTCCTGCTCACCGAGCCGGACGTCGGCTCCGACCCGGCGCGACTGGCCACCACGGCCGTCCGGGACGGCGACGACTACGTCCTGGACGGCGTGAAACTGTGGACCACCAACGGCGTGGTCGCCGACCTGCTCGTGGTCATGGCCCGCGTCCCGAAGCCCGAGGGCGGCAAGGACGCGGCGGGCGGCAAGGGGGGCATCACCGCGTTCGTGGTCGAGGCCGCCTCCGAGGGCATCACGGTGGAGAACCGCAACGCCTTCATGGGCCTGCGCGGCCTGGAGAACGGCGTCACCCGCTTCCACCGCGTCCGGGTGCCCGCCGCCAACCGCATCGGTCCGGAGGGCGCCGGCCTCAAGATCGCGCTCACCACCCTCAACACCGGCCGCCTCTCCCTCCCCGCGATGTGTGTCGGGGCCGGCAAGTGGTGCCTGAAGATCGCCCGCGAGTGGTCGGCAGTGCGCGAGCAGTGGGGCAAGCCGGTCGCGCTGCACGAGGCGGTCGGCTCCAAGATCTCCTTCATCGCGGCGACGACCTTCGCGCTGGAGGCCGTCCTGGACCTCTCCTCCCAGATGGCCGACGAGGACCGCAACGACATCCGCATCGAGGCCGCCCTGGCCAAGCTCTACGGCTCCGAGATGGCCTGCCTGATGGCCGACGAACTGGTCCAGATCCGCGGCGGCCGGGGCTTCGAGACCGCGGCCTCCCTCGAAGCCCGGGGCGAGCGCGCGGTCCCCGCCGAGCAGCTCCTGCGGGACCTGCGCATCAACCGCATCTTCGAGGGCTCCACCGAGATCATGCACCTGCTGATCGCGCGCGAGGCGGTCGACGCCCACCTCTCGGTCGCCGGTGACTTGATCGACCCCGACAAGACCCTCTCCGACAAGGCGAGGGCGGGCGCGCAGGCCGGCGTCTTCTACGCCAAGTGGCTGCCGAAGCTCGTCGCCGGCCCCGGCCAACTCCCGCGCTCGTACGCGGATTTCCACCCCTCGGGCCACCCCGACCTCTCCTCCCACCTGCGCTACGCCGAACGCACCGCCCGCAAGCTCGCCCGCTCCACCTTCTACGCCATGTCCCGCTGGCAGGGCCGGATGGAGAGCAAGCAGGGCTTCCTGGGCCGGATCGTCGACATCGGCGCGGAGCTGTTCGCGATGAGCGCCGCGTGCGTGCGCGCCGAGCACCTGCGCGTGAAGGACGACCACGGCCGCGAGGCGTACCAGCTCGCCGACGCCTTCTGCCGCCAGTCCCGCATCCGCGTCGAGGAACTCTTCGGCCGCCTGTGGAGCAACACCGACGACCTGGACCGCAAGGTCGTCAAGGGCGTGCTGGGCGGCGCCTACGAGTGGCTGGAGGAGGGCGTCGTCGACCCGTCGGGCACCGGCCCGTGGATCGCGGAGGCGACCCCGGGCCCGTCCCGGCGGGAGAACGTCCGCCGCGCCATCGGCTGAGCCGAGGGCCCGGCCCGGACGTCGGTGCCGGGCCGCGCCTCGGCCGCCCGGACTACCCGCGGGGCAGCGCCGAGGACGCGCCGGGCCCGGTCACGGCCAGGCGCGGGCGCGGCCGCCGCCGAGGCGCAACCCGGGGCGCCCGTCCGGCCTGGACCCCGCCCTCCCGAGCCCGGGTCGGCGACCCGAGCCGCCCGCTCCCTGCCGAGCGCGGGTCGGCGGCCCGAGCCGGGCGCTGAGACACATCGGCCGCTGCGGACGCCCAGCGGGCTGTAGCAATCGGAGGGCGGGGTGGCCTGACGAGCGGGCGGGGTG
>NZ_JBHWKU010000032.1:0-93230 GCF_042730645.1 Streptomyces sp. NPDC059906 | reverse complement strand
GATGGGGGCGGCCCGATCACTCGGGCCGCCCCCATCGCCGTACCGCTCGCCGTACCGGCGTCGTACCACTCGCCGTACCGCGCGAGGCGTGAGGCGCGCGGCGGGTCAGATGCGGGTCAGATCCGGACTTCCACCGTGCGCGCCAGCCGGTCGTGCAGGCCCCGGCCGTCGCGGTCCCAGATCAGCGCCGGGAGGGCGAGGCACAGCAAGACCGAGCGGAGCAGGGCGCGCAGCGGGCTGGGACGGCCGGTGGCCACGTCCACGACGCGCAGGCCGAACAGGCGCTTGCCCGGGGTGAAGCCGACCGTGCCGACGGTCAGCACGCTCAGCACGAAGAAGATCAGCAGCGCCCAGTTGCTCGCCGTCTGCCCGTAGCTGCCCGTGATCAGGCCGTATGCGATCAGGGAGCACAGGGCCCAGTCGACGGCCAGGGCGCCGAGCCGCCTGCCCGGGCGGGCGATCGAACCCGGTCCCTCCTCGGGCAGGCCGAGCTGCTCGCCGCGGTGTCCGAGATCGGCACCGGCCCCTTCCACGGCCGCGCGGGGGCCGGAGAGCCACGATCCGATTGCTTGCCTGTTGTCCACCCGAACACGGTACTGCGCCCGTATACGTACCGGGAACGGCGGGGTGTGCGGGCCCCCGATCCGGCCTAGGCTGGGGAGGGAGCCGGTTAACTTCTGCGAAACAAATGGGTCACGCCCGAGAAATCACCCGTCCCTAGGGTCGAGGAAGCGTGTGCCACCCGCACTGGCCGCACGAACGATCTACCAACCCGGCGGGACGGTCGGGAGTAGGAGGAGCTGGATGTTCCAGAACGCCGACGACGTCAAGAAGTTCATCGCGGACGAGGACGTCAAGTTCGTCGATGTCCGGTTCTGCGACCTGCCGGGCGTCATGCAGCACTTCACGCTGCCCGCCACGGCGTTCGACCCCGACGCCGAGCAGGCCTTCGACGGATCCTCGATCCGCGGCTTCCAGGCCATCCACGAGTCGGACATGTCCCTGCGTCCCGACCTGTCCACCGCGCGCGTCGACCCGTTCCGCCGGGACAAGACCCTCAACATCAACTTCTTCATCCACGACCCGATCACGGGCGAGCAGTACTCCCGCGACCCGCGGAACGTGGCGAAGAAGGCCGAGGCGTACCTGGCCTCCACGGGCATCGCCGACACGGCGTTCTTCGGTCCCGAGGCCGAGTTCTACGTCTTCGACTCCGTCCGCTTCGCCACCCGCGAGAACGAGTCCTTCTACCACATCGACTCCGAGGCCGGCGCCTGGAACACCGGTGCGCTGGAGGACAACCGCGGTTACAAGGTCCGCTACAAGGGCGGCTACTTCCCGGTCCCGCCGGTCGACCACTTCGCCGACCTGCGCGCCGAGATCTCCCTGGAGCTGGAGCGGTCCGGCCTCCAGGTCGAGCGTCAGCACCACGAGGTGGGCACCGCGGGCCAGGCGGAGATCAACTACAAGTTCAACACGCTGCTCGCGGCCGCGGACGACCTCCAGCTCTTCAAGTACATCGTGAAGAACGTGGCCTGGAAGAACGGCAAGACGGCGACCTTCATGCCGAAGCCGATCTTCGGTGACAACGGCTCGGGCATGCACGTCCACCAGTCGCTGTGGTCGGGCGGCGAGCCGCTCTTCTACGACGAGCAGGGCTACGCCGGCCTGTCGGACACCGCCCGCTACTACATCGGCGGCATCCTCAAGCACGCCCCGTCGCTGCTGGCCTTCACCAACCCGACGGTGAACTCGTACCACCGCCTGGTGCCGGGCTTCGAGGCGCCGGTGAACCTGGTGTACTCGCAGCGCAACCGCTCCGCCGCGATGCGCATTCCGATCACGGGCTCGAACCCGAAGGCCAAGCGCGTCGAGTTCCGCGCCCCGGACGCCTCCGGCAACCCGTACCTGGCCTTCTCGGCCCTGCTGCTGGCGGGCCTGGACGGCATCAAGAACAAGATCGAGCCGGCCGAGCCGATCGACAAGGACCTCTACGAGCTGGCTCCCGAGGAGCACGCGAACGTGGCGCAGGTCCCGACCTCGCTCGGCGCGGTCCTCGACCGCCTGGAGGCCGACCACGAGTTCCTGCTGCAGGGCGACGTGTTCACGCCGGACCTGATCGAGACGTGGATCGACTTCAAGCGCGCCAACGAGATCGCGCCGCTGCAGCTGCGTCCGCACCCGCACGAGTTCGAGATGTACTTCGACGTGTGATCGACGGGTCCCGCCGATCCGGCCGGCGCCCCCGTCCCCGTTTCCCGGGGGCGGGGGCGCCGTCGTGCGTGGCCGAAAACCCTTCACAGGGTGCGGGCGGGCCGGGATCATGTCTACTGACACGGTTGTTCGAGTCAGGTTGACGTCGGGGGGACGGGGAGAGTGCCGGAGATGCCGGATCGCGACGACGAGGAGCGCGAGTACGACCTGAGGTGGGCGGAGGGTGCCGAGCACAAGGAGCCCTCGGCGCGCGCCCGGATGCTCGCCGCGCGCTGGAAGGAGAACCCGCCCGGCCCGGTCCCCTTCCGCGCCGACCCCGACCGCGTGGGCTCACGCCGCCGGTCGTCGTGGGTGTCCACCGTCGTGGTGCTCGGCTGTGTGGCCGCGGTGATCGTGCTGCTCGGTTACATCAATTTCCGGGCGCCCTACTAGGACCGTCCCGCACGCCAGTACCGTCCTGCACGCCAGGACCGTCCCGCACGCCGGTACCGTCCCGCCCGCCCGGGACCGCCGCCCTCAGCGGAACGCGTCGGCGTTGCGGGCGGCCCAGTCGGCGAAGGGGCGCGGGGCCCGGCCGAGGACGCGCTCGATGTCCGGGCTGACGCGCAGCTCGGCCGGGCTCGGGTTGCCGACGATGTCGAGGGTGTCGTCGGCCAGTTCCGCCGGCATGCTCCGGGCCATGGCGGTCCTGGCCTCCTCCCGGGTCAGCTCGTGGAAGGCCACGGGCGAACCCAGTGCGGCGGCGATGGCCTCCGTCTGCCCGCGCGGGGTGATCACCTCCGGGCCGGTCAGCTCGTAGGCCCCGCCGGTGTGCCGGTCCTCCAGCAGGCAGGCAGCCGCCACCGCGGCGATGTCGGCCGGGTCGACGACCGGTACTCCCACGTCGCCGAAGGGCGCGGCGACGACCCGTCGCGCACGGACGGACTCGGCCCACCACAGCGCGTTGGAGGCGAAACCGCCCGGCCGCAGCACGGCCCATTCCAGGCCGGACTCCCGCAGTGTGTCCTCCAGTTCGCGCATCGCGATCCGCGTCGTCCCGAAGGGCCTGGTCACCACGCCGAGCGTGGAGAGCAGGACGATGCGGCGGACCCCGTTGTCCGCGGCCTCGCCGATGAGGTCGGCGGGGTTGGCGCCGACCGCGTGCAGGTCGCCGGACAGCAGCAGGAACAGCGACTTCGCCCCGGCCAGCGCGGGCCGCAGGCCGGCCGGCTCGGCGAGGTCGGCCACCACGTGGCGGACGCCGTCCGGCACCGCCGCCGGGTGCCGTGACACCGACGTCACCTGCTCGCCCGCCTCTGCCAGCGCCCGCGTCAGCGGCCGGCCGATGTTCCCGGTGGCCCCGGTCACCACGATCATGATCAGCTCCTTCTCGGATGTCCTGTTGGATCTTCACGCTAGGAGGAACGGCTAACTTTTGGTAAGGGCATACCTGAAGGTAAGCTCATGACATGACAGAAGGCTTGCAGCCCGGACGCGTCGAGACCGGCGCGCGGTATGACGTGTTTCACACCGACTGCCTGGCGCGCGACATGGTCGACCACGTGACCAGCAGGTGGGGCATCTGGGTGCTGATCGCCCTGCGGCGCAACGACCTCCGGTTCTACGAGCTGCGCGAGAGCATCCAGGGCATCAGCGAGAAGATGCTCGCCCAGACCCTGCGCGTCCTGGTCGAGGACGGCCTGGTCTGGCGGGAGGTCGAGCCGACGACTCCGCCCCGGGTCACGTACGGGCTGAGCGAGTTCGGCCGGGACATCGGCGAGCCGCTGACGGAGCTGTTCGACCGCATCACCCGGCGGCTGTCGGCGCCGCTCGACACCGCCTAGCCTCCGGGGCGCCGGGTGCACACTGGACAGCGGGACGAGTGCCCGACTGTGAGGTGGTACAGATGCAGAGCCGCTTCCGGAGCGACCGGCGGTTGACCGTGCGCATGGGGGTCACCCTCTTCCTGCTCGGCCTGTTGTACGTGGGTTTCGTCGCCGCGCTGATCGCGCTGCTGAAGTCCTGGGTCCTGGTCGTGGTGATCGTGGCGCTGGTGTTCGGGGCGCAGTACTGGTTCTCCGACCGGATCGCGTTGTTCGCGATGCGCGGCCGGGTCGTGGAGCGGGAGGAGTATCCCGAGCTGCACGGGGTGGTGGACCGGCTGGCGGCGATGGCCGACATGCCGAAGCCGGTGGTCGCGGTGTCGGAGATGGAGATGCCGAACGCCTTCGCCACCGGCCGCAATCCGGACAACGCGGTGGTCTGTGTCACGACCGGGCTGCTGCGGCGGCTGGAACCCGCGGAGCTGGAGGGGGTGCTGGCGCACGAGCTGTCGCACGTGGCGCACAAGGACGTCGCGGTGATCACGGTGGCCTCGTTCCTGGGCGTGATCGCGGGGCTGATCGTGCGGTTCGCCTTCTACTCCCAGCTCTTCGGCGGGCGGCGGGACCAGAACACGATGGCGGTGCTGGCGGTCGTGATGGGCGTCTCGGCGGCCGTGTACGCGCTCAGCTTCCTGCTGATCCGGGCCCTGTCCCGGTACCGGGAGCTGGCGGCCGACCGGGCCGCGGCCCTGCTCACCGGGCGCCCCTCGGCGCTGGCGGCGGCGCTCACCAAGGTCACCGGCGACATCGCCCGCATCCCGACCAGGGACCTGCGCACGGCCCAGGCCTTCAACGCCTTCTACTTCACCCCGGCCTTCGGCAGCGATCCCGGCCTCGGCCGGTTCTTCGCCACCCACCCCAGCCTGGAGCAGCGGCTCGACCAGCTGGGCCGGATCTCCACCGAGCTGGGCGAGGCGCCGGCGCCCGGCAGGGCCTGAGGCGCGGGCATGGGACTGCTGGACATCCTGCTCGGCCGCTCCAGGGCCGTGGGCCCGGATCTGGACCGGCTCTTCGCACTGCCCTCGGCGGCGGTGGGCCTGGAGGCCGCCGCCGGGTTCCGTCCGACCGGGCAGGGGGCGGTGTGCTTCGCGACGGTAGAGGGCGCCGCCTTCGAGCGCACGCACCGCGAGATCCGCGCCCTGCTGGACGCGGACGCCGGACGCACCCCGGTGGAGCCGACCCACGACTCCTACGGCTACTCCTGGCTCGTCTCGCAGCGCTCCCCGGGTGAGCTGCCCCTTCTGGTGAACGACCTGCACGCGGTGAACAGCAGCCTGGAGGCGGGCGGGTTCGGCCCGCGGCTGCTGTGCTCCCTGGCCGGTTTCGTGGACGACGACGGGCGGCGGCTCGCCCTCGTCTACCTCTACAAGCGCGGCACGTTCTATCCCTTCGCACCCCTGCCAGGCGAACGGCTGCGGCGGGACAACGCGCTGGAACTGCGGATACGCGCGGTGCTCGCCGACGAACTTCCGGTCGAGGGCGACCTGGGCCGCTGGTTCCCGGTGTGGGGCGCGCCCGGACTCTGACTCGCCGCGCGCCGCCGCCTGTCAGTGGGGTCGGGCACGATATCCGTACCGAGGACGCTACGGACGTGACGACGGGCGGAGGGCCCCATGGATGACGGCGGACGGCGGCACATCGGGACGGCCGAGCGGCGGCACCGGCTGGCCCTGCGCCAGCGGCTGGCGGGGGCCGCGCGGGCGGGGAGCCCGGAGGAGGTCGCCGGATCGCTGGTGGCACTGCACGGCACGGACCCGGCGGCGGTGCACCTGGCGGTGGGCGCGCGGCTGGCGGACGCGGCCAAGACCGTGGGCGAGACCGAGCGGGCGCTGTACGAGGACGGGGCGCTGGTCCGGATGCACGGCATGCGGCACACGGTGTTCGTGTTCCCCACCGGGCTGACGGCGGTCGTGCACGCCTCCACCGGCCGCACCGTCGCCGCCCGGGAGCGGGCCAGACTGCTCAAGAACATGGCGGCGGCCGGGGCGCCGGACGCCGCCTGGCTGACCGAGGTGGAGGAGTCCGCACTGGCCGCGCTGGCCCGGCGCGGCCAGGCCACGGCGGCCGAACTGGCCCGCGACGAGCCGCGGCTCAAGGAGCAGTACGTCTACGCGGCCGGGAAGAGCTACGAAGGGGTGCACACCGTCTCCACCCAACTGCTGAGGGTGCTGGGCGTGGAGGGCAAGGTGGTGCGGGGGCGGCCGCTGGGCTCGTGGACGTCCAGCCAGTTCCGCTGGGCACCGGCGCCGGAGCATCCCGAGCTGGACCCGGGCGAGGCCCAGGCCGAGCTGTTGCGCCGGTGGCTGACGGCATGCGGTCCGGCGACCGAGGACGACCTCAAGTGGTGGACCGGGTGGCGGGTGACGGAGGTGCGCCGCGCGCTGACCGCGATCGGCGCGGAGACGGTCTCGCTGGACGAGGGCACGGGGTACGTCGTCTCCGGTGACACCGGCCCGGTCGCCGGACCCGCCGAGCCGTGGGCGGCGCTGCTGCCCGCGCTGGACCCCACCGCGATGGGCTGGCAGCAGCGGGACTGGTACCTGGCCCCCGGGCTGCGGCCGATGCTCTTCGACCGCAGCGGCAACGTGGGACCGACCGTGTGGTGGAACGGCCGCGTGGTCGGCGGCTGGGCCCAGCGCGCCGACGGCGAGATCGTCTGGCGGCTGGCGGCCGGCGAGGACATCGGCGGCGACGCCGAGGCCGCGATCGGGACGGAGGCGGAACGCCTGTCGTCCTGGGTGGGCACGACCCGGATCACGCCGCGGTTCCGGACGCCGCTGGAACGGGAGCTGTCGGCGTAGGGCAGACCTTCGAACCCCGAACCCCGAACCCCGAACGCCGGGCGCCCTCAGAGGGGAGGGCACCCGGCGTCCCGCTCACCGCGAGTACCGCATCAACGCCCGCACCATGTGGCACGTGGTGTCCGACGGCGGGTGGACCCCGATGGTCAGGGCAGCGCTCCGTATCCGCTCGTCGCGCGCCTGGTTGGGCAGGTAGACGCCGGAGTCGAGCAGGGCGATGGCGAGCCGCATCGCCTTGAGCCGGCGGTTGTGCGTCACGTACCACTCGCGGGGGCGGCCCGCCGGCAGCGGACGCTTCTCCACGGGTTCGTACGGCAGGTCGAGCAGGACGGGCCGCTTGGTGGTGGACTGGGTGGGCAACGGCTTCGGCTTCAGTGCGGCAGCGGGCACGGGCATCCTCCTGTCGCGGTCGGGGCGCCGTCCGGACCTCCCGGCGACACCCTCGAACACTGCTTCTATTTTACTGCCCCCCACTGACAAAAGCCCCTGCCCACAAGGCCTTTCGGGGCCGCTGGGACGCACGTGGTGAACGAGTTCCGGCACCCTCCGGCTACCGTGTCCGGCATGGAGATCTGGATCAATCCGGCCTGTTCGAAGTGCCGCAGCGCCATCAGTCTGCTCGACGCGCAGGGGGCCGACTACACCGTCCGCCGCTACCTGGAGGACGTACCGAGCGCGGACGAGATCCGCGAGGTGCTCACCCGGCTCGGACTCGAACCGTGGGACATCACCCGCACCCAGGAGGCGGCCGCCAAGGAACTGGGCCTGAAGGACTGGGCCCGTGACGGGGCGTCACGCGACCGCTGGATCACCGCGCTCACCGAACACCCGAAGCTGATCCAGCGCCCGATCATCACGGCGGACGACGGAACGGCCGTGGTGGGCCGCACCGACGAGGCGGTCCGGGACGCCCTGTCCCGGTAGACCGGGGCCCGGCGGTGTGACGCAGGTTACGTGCGCATGTCGTCGCGACCGGTGAGTAACTCCGTTCGGTATCTCGTACATAGCGGCGTACGCTCCCCTACCTCTTCAGGAGGCGCGCATGTCGCGCAGGAGAACTCTCGGTACGCAGAAGAAGATCGCGCTGCTGGTCTGCGCCGCCGCGGTGGCCGGTGGCGGCGCCTTCCTCGCGGCGAACGCGTCGAACGCCGCGCAGACCACCCCGGAAGCGCGGACCAAGGCCGCCCAGGACTCGGGCGTCTGCCAGGGCCTGGCCACCGCGCTCGGCAACAACCAGCGTTTCATCGAGGGCCAGCGGGCCAATCCCGACGCGCAGTCCGAGGCCCGGATCGAGAACCGCGAGGCCGTCGTCGCGGAGATCGAGCGCAAGCAGGCGGCGTCCGGGTGCGCGGTCGGGGAGTCGGCTCAGGACCCCCAGGCCGCGCAGCCGCCGCAGTCCGGGCAGGACACCGGGGACCAGCCCGGTGACCAAGCCGGTGACCAGGCCGGTGACCAAGCCGGGGACCAGGCCGGAGGTGCCGCGCAGGCCGGCGAGCAGGTCTGCGCCGGTGCCACCGTCACCCTCTCCGGCGAGGGCGGCGCGCCCGCCGCCTCCAGCAACCAGTTCCCGGTGGGCACCAAGCTCAGGGTGACCAACCTCGACAACGACAAGTCCACGACCGTGGAGGTGAACTCGGTCTCGGGAAGCTGCGCCCTGCTCAACAACGCGGCGTTCGAACAGGTCCGGGAGGAGGGCAAGTTCCTGATCCGGCGGGCGCTGATCGAGAAGGTCGGCTGAGGCTCAGCCCGCGGGCGCGGTGAGGAAGTCGCCGAGGCGGCGGCCGAGGCCGGGCGGCGCGGACTGGGGCAGCGCGATGGGGGTCCCCCCGCGCGAGCGAAGCCGAGCGTGGGGGAGGGACACGTCCGGCAGGACGGCCGTCTCCACGTGCGGCAGCAGGGTCCGCGCCCGGGCCGCCACCTCGGCGGCGTCGTGCGTCCTGCTGTTCCCGGCCAGGAGCAGCAGGACCGGCACCTGGAGTGCGCGCAGCGCCTCCGGGGCCGGGCGCGGTCCGGTGACCGGTCTGCGCTCGGGGAACCCGACGGCGGCCTCCTGGAGGGCGAGCCAGTCCGCGTCGAGCGGGGCCGCACCGGTCTCCCACTCCAGGAAGGCGCGGACCCGGCGGGGCGTGGGCCGCAGCAGCATCGGCAGCGCGCGCAGCAGGTAGGCCGCCTTGAACCCGGCGAAGCACTGGGTCGGGTCCAGGAGGAACAGGCGGCGTACCCGGCCGGGCGCGTGCAGGGCGTGGTGCAGGGCGATCCAGGCGCCGTAGGAGTGCCCGCCGAGGTCCGTCTCCGCGATGCCGAGGCCGTCGAGGAGCGCGTCCAGCCAGCCGGCCAGGTCGGCGACCGTACGGGGGTGGCGGTCGCCGGCCGGTGTGCTGCGGCCCGGCGCGCCGATCAGGTCGACGGCGTGGACGCGGTGGGTGCGGGACAGCTCGGCGGCCTGGGCGTACCAGGACGCGGAGGTCGCCGCACCGCCGCCCGGCAGCAGCACGAGCGGGCGGCCGTCGGCCGGGCCGCTCACGTGGACGTGCGTCTCGCCGAAGGGGGTGGGGACGGTCACCGACCCGGTCCCCGTGGGCCACTTGGCCATGACCTTGGCGTAGGCGTCGTGGAAACGGCCGGTGTTGTACGGACCGCGAGCGCTCATGAGCGGTGCCCCCTGTTTCGCTTGCTCCCTGTTCCTGCCCTTCCGGTATTGTCTCGCTCAACGAGATACTTGTCGAGCGAGACGAACACGGCAGGGGCAGTGGACACCGAAGGGAGCACCGGCGTGTCCGACCAGGATCCGGAGCTGGAGATCGTGCATCTCCTGCGCGCGGTCACCGTCGAACTGGGCGCGCACAGCGCGCGGTTCGCGCAGCGCAACGGCATGCACCCCACCGACGTCCGCGCACTCATCGCGCTGATGGACGCCGCACGGGCGGGCGAGGCGACGACCGCCGGGCGCCTGGGCGCCGCCCTCGGGCTGAACTCCGCGGGCACGACGGCGCTGGTCGACCGGCTGGAGCGGGCCGGTCACGTGCGCCGGGTGCGCGACGCAGGGGACCGGCGCAGGGTCACCGTCGAGGTGGACGAGCGGGCCGTCGCCCTGGGCTGGTCCCACTTCGGACCGCTGATCGGGCGGGCGGTGGACTTGCTGCGCGGATACGACGAGCGGGAACTGGCGGCGATCAGGGGCTTTTTGACCGGCGTGCGGGAGGCGGCCGGGGACGACGGGCGTGAGCCGCACCACAACGAGCCCGGGTAACACGGGGTTCACATATGGGCAACGGACGGGAAATCGCCCGTTGGCACGCTGCACGGCAGTAGCCGCGGCACCCCTGCCGCCCAGCGCCGCAGCACCCGCGAGTGCGCCGAGACCCACCCCGAAGGATGTGGCACCCGTGACCTTCAAGGCCGAGTACATCTGGATCGACGGCACCGAGCCGACCGCCAAGCTCCGTTCCAAGACGAAGATCATCACGGCTGCCTCCGCCGGGCTGGACGCCCTCCCGGTCTGGGGCTTCGACGGGTCCTCCACCAACCAGGCCGAGGGCAGCTCCTCGGACTGCGTGCTCAAGCCGGTCTTCTCCTGCCCCGACCCGATCCGCGGCGGCGACGACATCCTGGTGCTGTGCGAGGTCCTGGACACGGACATGTCGCCGCACCCGAGCAACACCCGCGCCGCGCTGGCCGAGCTGTCCGAGCGCTTCGCCGTGCAGGAGCCGGTCTTCGGCATCGAGCAGGAGTACACCTTCTTCAAGGGCGCCCGCCCGCTCGGCTTCCCCGAGGGCGGCTTCCCGGCCGCGCAGGGCGGCTACTACTGCGGTGTCGGCTCGGACGAGATCTTCGGCCGCGACGTCGTCGAGGCGCACCTGGAGAACTGCCTGAAGGCCGGTCTCGGCATCTCCGGCATCAACGCCGAGGTCATGCCCGGCCAGTGGGAGTTCCAGGTCGGCCCGCTGGCCCCGCTGGAGGTCTCCGACCAGCTGTGGGTGGCGCGCTGGCTGCTCTACCGCACCGCCGAGGACTTCGAGGTCTCCGCCACCCTCGACCCCAAGCCGGTCAAGGGCGACTGGAACGGCGCGGGCGCGCACACCAACTTCTCCACCAAGGCGATGCGCGAGGGCCCCGAGGGCTACGCCGCGATCATCACCGCCTGCGAGTCGCTCGGTGAGGGCTCCAAGCCGATGGACCACGTCAAGAACTACGGCGCCGGCATCGACGACCGTCTGACCGGCCTGCACGAGACCGCCCCGTGGAACGAGTACTCCTACGGCGTCTCCGACCGCGGCGCCTCGGTGCGCATCCCGTGGCAGGTCGAGAAGGACGGCAAGGGCTACATCGAGGACCGCCGCCCCAACGCCAACGTCGACCCGTACGTGGTGACCCGCCTGCTCGTCGACACCTGCTGCACGGCGCTGGAGAAGGCCGGCCAGGTCTGAGCCCGGACCGCCGCCGCCCCGGCCGCGTTGTCAGTGGCGCGTGCGAGGGTGGGGACATGGAGATCGACGGTGTCCTCGCCATCGGGGTCGAGACGGAGAACGGGCAGTCGCACACCCGGATTCGGGCCGCGGAGCTGCGGGAGCTGGTGCTGCGCATCGGCCACGCCGGCGACCACTTCCTGGTGGTGCAGCGGATACCGGACATCCCCGACGTGTTCGCGCAGGTGTGGCACGAGAAGGGCGGGGAGTACCGGCTGGAGCACCGGGCCGCCGCGGACGCGTTCTTCGGGACCGACCTCGACGACGCCCACCGCGTGGCCGACCTCCTGACCGGCTGGGCCCGCCAGGAGCCCGGCTGGGACGCGGGCGTCGCCTGGGAGCCGATCGACCTGGGGCCCCAGAAGGACGTTCCGGAGCTGGGGGACGAGGTCGGGCAGCAGATCGAGCGGCTGATCCGGGATCGGCTGCGCTGCGGGTACGACGGCCGCAAGGCGCTCGTCCAGGCCGCGCAGGAGCACCTCGTCGGCGGCGAGTACGGCGAACGGCCGGTGTCCCGGGCCCAGGCCTGGCGGTCGGTGGACCGGCTGTGGCGGGAGCGGCTGGCCGAGCAGGCGGCCTGGGGCGAGGAGACCACCGACCCGGACCGCCTCACCCGGGTCTTCCAGGCCCTGGACGCGGCCGGTGTCACCGCCCGGGAGAACTTCACCTGCTGCCGGGGCTGCGGCACCGCTGAGATAGGCGCCGAGCGCGAGGGCGCCCGCGGCTTCGTCTTCTTCCACCGCCAGAGCACCGAGGCCGCCGCCGAGGGACACGGCCTCATGCTGCACTACGGCGGTTTCGACGGCTCCGAGGAGACGACGACGGCCGTCGGACACGAGGTCGTGGCGGCCTTCGCGGGGTCCGGACTGTCCACGCAGTGGGACGGCGACCCGGGCAGAGCGATCGCCGTAGCCCCGCTGGACTGGCGCAAAAGGCTGGAGGGTTGACCGCTGCGGCGGCTGGTTCCGGCCAGTCGGCGTCCACGCACTGAGAGGAGTCTCCTCTCCCCCGCCGCCGTCTGCTTCAATGGGCCCATGGCCAGCTTCCGGAAGTACGCAGCGACGGGTCGCCACGACCTCGAGCCCTTCTGGCCGTCCCGTCAGCACGACGACTTCGACCGGGTGTGTTGCCGCGCGACGATCGCGCCGGCCCGCTAGCAGCCCCACCTCACAGGCCTTCCACGCCTGCCGCCGGTGCGCACGACGTACGTCCCGCGACGCGCCCGACCACGAACTCGCGCCCGTCGCCCCTCCCGACGAACCTCTCGCGCGAAAGAGCTGACGTCTCATGGCGACCACCCGTTCCCTGTCCCCCGTCACCCTCGACTCCCCCACCGCCCGCCCCGACTCCGGCGGCCCCCGGCACCGGCTGCGCGCCGTCGCACCGGACGAGGTGGCGGACGTCGTGGACCTGCTGCCACCGGGCGCCACCTGGCTGCCCGCGCCCGCGCACACCCTGCCTGCACTGCCGGGACACCCGCCGATGGTCGGCTACCTCGTCCTCGTCCCGGCCGACCAGCAGCCGCCGTTCCGGGACCCGGCCCGGACCCGGGCCCAGGACCCGAGCCGGGGCCGGGCGGAGAACCCGCTCGTCCGGATCGACCCCGCCCGGCGCACCGCCGCCGTGGACGGACGCGAACTCGACCTGACCTACCTCGAGTTCGAACTGCTCGCCCACCTCGTCACCCACCCGAACCGGGTGCACACCCGCGACCAGCTGGTCACCACGGTGTGGGGCTACGGACACGTGGGCGACGGCCGCACCGTCGACGTGCACGTGGCCCGGCTGCGCCGGAAGCTCGGCACGGAGCACCGGCACACGATCCAGACCGTGCGGCGCGTCGGCTACAAGTACACGCCGCCCACGGGACGCTGACCGCCACCGCCCGTCTGCCGACGGCAGAGCGGCGTTCCCTCCGGCCGCCGCGCCCGGCACAGTGACGGCATGAGGCTACTGGTGCTGGGCGGTACGGAGTTCGTGGGGCGGGCCGTGGTCGAGGCGGCGCTCGGCCGCGGCTGGGAGGTGACCGTCCTGCACCGGGGACGGCACGCCCCGCCCCCCGGAGCGCGGGCGCTGCACGGCGACCGCACCGCACCCGACGGGCTCACCGCCCTGACCGGGGCCGAGGACACGTGGGACGCCGTCGTCGACACCTGGTCGGCGGCGCCCCGCGCGGTGCGGGACGCGGCCCGGCTGCTGCGGGAGCGCGCCGGACGGTACGTGTACGTGTCGAGCTGCTCGGTGTACGCCTGGGCCCCGCCCCCCGGATACACCGAGGACGCCCCGCTCGTCGAGGGCGCCTCGGCGGGCGCCGGGCAGCGCGACTACGCCCGGGACAAGCGGGGCGCCGAACTGGCCGTCCTGGACGCCTTCGGCGCGGACCGCTCGGTGCTGGTGCGGGCCGGGCTGATCCTCGGCCCGTACGAGAACATCGGCCGGCTGCCGTGGTGGCTGAACCGCACGGCCCGCGGCGGCCCGGTCCTCGCGCCGGGACCGCGGGACCTGCCCCTGCAGTACATCGACGTGCGTGACCTCGCCGACTGGGTGCTCGGCGCGGTGGAGCGGGAGCTGAGCGGGCCGTACAACCTGGTCTCCCCGCCGGGGCACACCACGATGGCCGGCCTGCTCGAAGCCTGCGCAGCGGTCACGGGCGGCACCGCGGAGCTGCGCTGGACCGCCCCCGGGACCGTCCTCGCCGCCGGCATCGAGCCGTGGGGCCAGTTGCCGGTGTGGACCCCGCCGGGCAGCGACCTGCACGACGCCCTGCAGAGCGCGGACGTCTCCCGGGCGCTGGCGACCGGCCTGGTCTGCCGACCCGTGGGCGACACCGTGGCCGACACCTGGACCTGGCTGCGGGCCCTCGGCGGCACGGCACCCCGGCGCCCGGACCGGCCACCGGTCGGCCTGGACCCGGAGACGGAGGCGAAGGCCCTCGCCGCCGACGGGCCCGGCGGGGGTGTATCTGACACCACCCCCTGACCGGGGTGCCCGGCCCAGTGCCCCGCGCCGTCGCCTCGGCGAGACTGATGTCATGAGCATCGAGACGAAGAGCGGCACCCGGCAGCCACGGACGCACACCCGGACCGGGAACGTGGCGCTGTCGGCCGTACGAGGACTGGCACTGGCGTTCATCTCCCTGCCCGGCGCGGTGGTCTGCTTCTGCCTGACCATGGTGTCCATCGCCCTCGTCCCGATCGGGATCGGCATCGTCACCACGCCGTGGGTGCTGGCGGGGGTACGGGCGTTCGCGGACCGGCGGCGGCTGCTCGCCGCCGAGTGGGGCGGGGTGCGGATCCCGCGGGCGTACCGGCCGCTGCCCGAGGCCGCCAATCCGTGGGCCCGCACCTTCGGGATGCTCCGTGACCCGGCGACCTGGCGGGACATCCTGTGGCTGCCGGTCGACATGACGGCGGGCTTCGTCACCGCGCTGGTCGCCTTCGCCCTGCCGCTCTACCCGCTGGAGGGCTTCGCCATCGCCGCCGGGCTGTGGCGGGTGCTGCCCGACGGGTACTGGTACGGCTTCGTCAAGGTCACCGACCAGACCTCCGCCTTCTACGCCGCCGGGCTGGGCGCCGTACTCCTCGTCGCCGCCCTCTGGCTCACCCCGCTGCTGCTGGGCGCCCACTTCCGGCTCACCGGCGCGGTGCTCGGCTCCGGCCAGGGCGAACTCGCCGAGCGGGTACGGGTGCTGACCGAGACCCGGCGCGACGCCGTCGACACCTCCGCCGCCGAGCTGCGCCGCATCGAGCGCGACCTGCACGACGGGGCGCAGGCCCGCCTGGTCGCCGTCGGCATGGACCTGGGCACCATCGAGGCTCTCCTGGAGAAGGACCCGGCGAAGGCCAGGGAACTGCTCGCGCAGACCCGGCAGTCCTCCGCCGACGCCCTCACCGAGCTGCGCGACCTCGTGCGCGGCATCCACCCCCCGGTGCTCGCCGAACGCGGGCTGGGCGACGCGGTGCGCGCCCTTGCCCTGCGACTGCCCGTCGCCGCCGAGGTCGAGGTGGACCTGCCCGGCCGCGCCGACGCCCCGGTCGAGTCGGCCGCGTACTTCGCGGTCAGCGAGACCCTCACCAACGCCGTGAAGCACTCCGGCGCCGACCGGATCTGGGTCGACATGCACTACACGCAGGGGCGGCTGCGCGTCTGTGTCACCGACAACGGCAAGGGCGGTGCCGTGGTCGGAGCGGGCTCGGGTCTGGCCGGCCTGGAGCGCCGACTGGGTACATTCGACGGCGTCCTGGCCGTCAGCTCGCCCGCGGGCGGCCCCACCATGGTCACCATGGAGATCCCTTGCGCGTTGTCCTAGCCGAAGACCTGTTCCTGCTGCGCGACGGACTGGTCCGGCTCCTGGAGGCCCACGACTTCGAGATCGCCGCGGCCGTCGAGACCGGTCCCGAGCTGTCCCGGGCCCTGGCCGAACTGAAGCCGGACGTCGCCGTGGTCGACGTCCGGCTGCCGCCCACGCTCACCGACGAGGGCCTGCAGTGCGCGCTGCAGGCCCGTCGCGACCGGCCCGGGCTGCCGGTGCTGGTCCTCTCCCAGCACGTGGAGCAGCTGTACGCGCGCGAGCTGCTGGCCGACGGGAGCGGCGGGGTGGGGTACCTGCTCAAGGACCGGGTGTTCGACGCGGAGCAGTTCGTGGACGCCGTACGGCGGGTGGCGTCGGGCGGTACGGCGATGGACCCGCAGGTCATCCAGCAGTTGCTGAGCCGGCGGGCGGCGGAGGACCGGCCGCTGGAGCGGCTCACCCCCCGCGAGCGGGAGGTGCTGGAGCTGATGGCGCAGGGCCGGACCAACGCGGCGATCGCCGGGAAGCTCGTCGTCACGGAGCGGGCGATCGCGAAGCACACGGCGAACATCTTCGCGAAGTTGAGCCTGGAGGTCTCGGACGACGACAACCGCCGTGTCCTGGCGGTTCTGGCGTATCTGGACCGCGGCCGCTGACCCCGTGACGCGTCCCCGGGGCCCCAGGGGCCCCAGCAATTCCCGGGACGGGTGAACACCTCTGGAGCGGCTTCCGTATGGATGGGAGCCGCTTCACTCCTGTCGGGCGCCCTCGATGCCCCGCAAGCGATGCCCCCGCAAGGAAGTTTGAGGAGTTCCATGGGACGCAACACAAGAAAACGCCGTACGCCGCTGGCCACCAAGATCGTAGCCGGGGCGGCGGCCCTGGCGGTCGGCGGGGGCGGGCTGGTCTGGGCCAACTTCTACGCTTCGGCGCACGAGGACCACGGGGGTCACAACCGGACCAGGTCGGCCGGCGCGCAGGTCGCGACGATCGACTGCCCCGACGTCGGCCAGAAGATCCGTGACGTGCCGGACCGGGCGCGCGGGGAGGTGGACGGCGAACTGGCCACGATGGACAGCCAGATCACCAACGCCTACCAGCGCCTCGCCACCACCCGGCGGGCCCAGGCGGGTGACGCGCAGTTCGTCCAGAACACCATTCTGGGCCCGCTCAAGGACCGGCGGAAGGCGATCATCGACCGGATCCAGCTGGAGATCAACCGGGCCGGCGGCAGGGCCGACGACAACCTGGACGAGCTGGCGGGCTGCCAGGGACGTCCCGCGGACCAGCAGAACGGCGGCGGCCAGAACGACGGCGGTCAGGACCAGGGCGGTGACGAAGGCAACGACGACAACGGCAACGGTGTCGCGGGACCGGTCGCCGAGGACTTCGTCGACATCAACGACGTCGAGCCGAACTCCCGCGACAGCCGCAACGGTCTGGCCGCCGACGGTGACGGCGGTTCCACCGGCAGCTTCACCACGGACTGCGGCGTCAACGAGAACAACCTGTTCAACAGCGACAACCTGATCGCCGCCCCGGGTGTCGACAACGGCGCGCACCACACGCACGACTACGTCGGCAACCAGGACAACGACGCCTTCTCCAGCGACGAGGATCTCGCCAACGCGGACACCTCGTGCCAGAACCAGGGCGACAAGTCCACCTACTACTGGCCGGTGCTGCGCCTCCAGGACGGCACGCAGGAGTTCGACGCGAACGACCAGGGCGGTGGCGCCGAGGGCAACATCGGCAAGATCCTCAAGCCGGCCGAGGCCCAGATCAGGTTCGTCGGCAGCCGGCAGGGCGACGTGGTCGCGATGCCGAAGTTCCTGCGCATCATCACCGGTGACGCCAAGTCCTTCACCAACGGCGACGCCAACGCCAACACCTCGTGGAGCTGCTCCGGCTTCGAGGACCGGCAGGTGACGGACAAGTACCCGCTGTGCCCCGACGGCAGCCAGGTGCTGCGCACGGTCAACTTCCAGAGCTGCTGGGACGGCCAGAACATCGACAGCGCCAACCACCGGGACCACATGGCGTTCGTCCAGGAGGACGGCAGCTGCGCGAACGGCTTCCAGGCCGTGCCCCAGCTGCAGATCCGCCTCGCGTACGACATCCCCACCCCGACCGTCGAGAACGGCCGGGTGCAGAACCCGTACGCCGTGGACAGCTTCCCGGAGCAGCTGCACAAGCCGATCACGGATCACAACGACTTCATCAACGTCATGGACGAGGACCTGATGAACGAGGTGGTCGACTGCATCAACCGCGGCGAGGACTGCCAGTAGCGGTACCGGCCGCCCGTGGCACGGAGGGGGCCGGTGACGGAATTCCGTCACCGGCCCCTCCACGCGTCCGCGTCCGCGTCCGGTCAGCCGGAATGCCCGGCGTGCTCGCCGTGCCCGGCCGAGTGCCCGGCGCCGCCGCCCCCGTGCTGGACGCCCTGTTCCAGGGTCCCGCCGAGGGTGCCGCGCAGCTCGGCCACCACGTCCTCGTGGCCGACGGCGACCCATTTGCGGCCGACGAGGTAGAAGCCGCCGTAGTCCTTGGCCGTGTTGATCCACTCGCGCTGGCCGCGGTCGGTGGAGAAGGTGGCGAGGACGTACTTCCCGTCGCCCTTTCCGCACAGGGCCTGGCGGATGGTGTCGGCGTCGGTCTG
The DNA here is from genome assembly GCF_042730645.1 of Streptomyces sp. NPDC059906. NCBI lineage: Bacteria > Bacillati > Actinomycetota > Actinomycetes > Kitasatosporales > Streptomycetaceae > Streptomyces > Streptomyces sp. NPDC059906. The sequence goes on along the minus strand of NZ_JBHWKU010000032.1, from coordinate 74,934 downwards.
CATGTTCGGGGTGCACTCGGCCTCGGCGGCCAGGTGTTCCAGGCTGCCGGTCGCCGTCGCGGGCACGGTGTCCGCGCCGTCCCCGTCGGCGCCGCAGCCCGTCAGCGCCAGGACCGCCGCCAGGGCGGCCGGTGCGAGCATCGGTCGGGTCAGCCTCATGTGTTCCTCCGGTCCGCTGGGGCGACATGCCGCACGGAGCCCCGGCGAGGGGCCCCGTCATCGATACGGGCGCGGGGCGCGAAGTACTCAGGAGTCCGGGTGCCGTTGTGCGGTCGCCGTGCGAGAGTGGGCCCCGTGGACCAGGACTGGGAAGAGCGTGTGAGAGCCGCCTGGGCGGCGTTCGACGACTACGCCGAGGACGACGCGGCCGACTTCCGGGCGGTCGTCGACGCCCTCGCCGACGAGTTGCCCGCGGACAGCCCCCTCGGCCTGTTCGAGCGGGCCTGCGCCTGGGACTCCACGGGCCACTCCGACCGGGCGGTGCCGCTGTACCGCGAGGCGCTGGGGCGCGGGCTCGGCGAGGCCAGCCCCTACAAGGGGCGCCGGGCGAAGATCCAGCTCTCCAGCTCGCTGCGGAACACCGGGCACCCGGAGGAGGGCGTGAAGCTGCTCTCGCCGGAACTGGTCGCCCCGTCGGACGAGTTGGACGACGCCGTGCGCGCCACGCTCGCGCTCTGCCTGTCGAGCATGGGCCGCGACCGCGAGGGCCTGTCCCTGGTGCTCGGCGCGCTGGCACCCCATCTGCCGCGCTACCAGAGGTCGATGGCCACCTACGCGCGACTGCTGGTGGAACCGGAGGAGTAGCGCACCCCGCACCCTCGCACCCCGGCCCGGGGCCCCCGGCCCGGGGCGGCGGTCGTACGGTGACCATCGCCCCGTTCGCTCGTTCTGCTGAACGTGCAGCCACAGGATGTCGCCCCGCGCCCCGCACCGTCCTCCGCCTCCTCCGCCGACCCGGTCGTCGACGTCGAGCAGGCCGAGGCCGCGCTCGTCGAGCACTATCCGCGCCTGGCGCGGCTGGCCTATCTGGTGCTGCCGCCGGGTCTAGGCCGGGGCCGCCGCGTGCTGTCCGCGCACGCCCTCACCCAGCGCGCCCTGCCCCGGAACCGGACGACCACCCCGGTGATCCCGGCCCAGTCGACCGGCCGCGAGGTCGACCCCGGGTACGCGCTGATCCGGCTGCGGGTGGTGCGTACGGCGCTGGAGGCGGGGCTCCCGTTGCGGCGGCGGGCGTGGCCCCGGCGGTCCCAGTTGCCGCCGCTGCTGCCCCACGTCCGGGGCCTCAAGCTGTTCCCGCGCTCGGGCGGCGCGGACGAACTCGCCCTGGACCAGCGGCTGTCCGCGCTCTCCGGGCCGGGCCGGGCGGCGTATGCGCTGCGCGGTCTCGAGCGGCTCCCCGACGACGGGGTGCGGCAGGTGCTGCGGGCCGCCGGGGTCGCCGACCCGGACGCCGCGCTGCGCGAGGCCGACGGGGTGCCGGGTCAGTACGGGCTGCTCGGCTCCCCCGAGTTCGACCCCTGCTCGTTGCAGGCCCGGCCGACCGATCTGCTGCGCCGGCGGCAGCACACGAAGGCCGCGCTGGTCGCCGGGGCGGCGCTGGTGGTGTGCGGGGCGCTCCTCGGCCTGCCCGGGGACGGCTGGGGCCCGGACGGTGCCGCGGCGCCGCCGTACGCGCAGAACCCGGCGGCCGAGGCGGCGCTCGATCCGGGCAGGCTGACGAAGGCCGCGCCGGCCGCCTGGGAGACGTCCGCGCGCACGGACTTCTCGGTGTGGCCGGCCCGCGGTGACCTCACCGGCGACGAGGCGCTGCTGCGCCGCGCCCTGGCCGTCTGGGCGCGGCCCGGCGAGAGCGTGGGGGTGTCCGCGACGCCGGGGACGGCGACCGGGGGTCCGGCCGGTCCGCCGCAGCTGCTGTACGCGGGGGAGGTCGACACCGCGCGGGTGGTGATCCTGCACGACGGTCTGCGCCTGGTCCGGTACGCCGAGCCGAAGGACGGTTCCGCCGGTGCCGTCCTGGACTTCGCGCGGACCGACGGGGCCGGCCGGGCGACGGCGACCGCGGTGGTGCTGGGCCGCGCCGACGGCAACGTCCGCTATCTGACGGCGCCCTGGGTGACGAAGGCGGCGGCGCGCGATCTCGCCCGGCCGGACTCCGGGGCCAGGGAGCTGGCGCTCACCGACGGCGTGACGTCCCCGCTGGCCAGCCCGGTGCAGCAGCAGTCCGGGGCCTGTACGTCGTGGAACGCGCTGGAGCTGACCGACGGTTCGGACACCCGGGTGGTGACCGACCTGGGCGAGCTGGTGCCGGCCCGGCTCACCACCGGGCGTCCCGGTGCGGCGAAGGACGCCTCGGGGGCGAAGGCACTGGGCGCCTGGGCGCCGTACGCGTGCTCGCTGGGCGCGGTGCGCGGGCAGGGGGTGCGGTCGGTGAACGCCTGGGAGTTCGCGACGCAGCCGCTGCCCGACGGGACGGGGTCGGGCGCGTGGGTGTGCACCCGTGCCGAGACCTGGCGCGGCGAAGGGGCCCGGGTGCTGGCGCAGTTCCGGACGCCGGGCGGCGTGCAGGGCGCGGTGGCGGCGAAGGCGCAGGACGTGCCGGCCTGCGGCGAGCGTGATCCGCAGGTGCTGGCCGGGGTGCTGTGGAAGTCGGAGGGCGGGCACTGGTACCTGCTGGCGGCGGGCGGCCCCGACACCGAGTCGATCGAGGCCACGGGCGGCATCGGCGACTCCGCCGAGGGCAACCTGCTGACCGCCAAGGCCGAGCAGGGCGCGCGGGCCGAGCTGAAGGGCACGCTGGACGGCGGGCGGACGATCGGCGGCCTGCGCTAGGACCCGCTCTCCCGTGCCCCGCCCCCACCGCTAGCTGACGCTGGCGTCAACAAGTACCGGCAGGAGGGTTCCGCCGGGCCGTACCCGTCAGTACATTGACGCCATGTCTAACAAGCATGTCCCGCTCAAGGCGCGGAAGGTGTCCTTCGCCTGGGAGGACACCCCGCTGCACTGGGTGCCGGGGGACCCGTTCACGACCCACACCATCAACGTGCTGCACCTGCTGCTGCCCGCCGGGGAGCGGTGGTTCGTGCACGTCTACAAGCAGGTGCTGCCGTACATCCGGGACGAGCGGCTGCGCGAGGACGTCATCGGGTTCATCGGGCAGGAGGCGATGCACTCCCAGGCCCACGACGAGGTGCTGCCGCACCTGCGGGACCAGGGGCTCGACCCGACGCCGTACACCGCGCAGGTCGACTGGCTCTTCGAGAAGCTGCTCGGCGACCGCACCCTGCCGCCGGGCCGCCCGCGCCGCTGGTGGCTGATGGAGCGGGTGGCGCTGATCGCGGCGATCGAGCACTACACGGCCTTCCTCGGCGACTGGGTGCTGAACGCCGAGGCGCTCGACCGGCGGGGCGCCGATCCGACCATGCTGGACCTGCTGCGCTGGCACGGCGCCGAGGAGGTCGAGCACCGGTCCGTCGCCTTCGACCTGTTCGTGCACGTGGACGGGGACTACGCGCGGCGGGTGCGGACCTGGGCGACCGCGTTCACGGCGCTGGTGTTCCTGTGGCAGCGCGGGACCAGGTTCTTCATGGCGAACGACCCGACGCTCGTCGACGGCAGGGCCACCTTCCGGGACTTCCACCGGCGCGGCCGGCAGGGCCTGCTGCCGTCCACCGGCGCGATCACCCGTTCCATACCCGGCTATCTGAGCCGCGCCTACCACCCGTCCAAGGAGTGCTCCACCGAGCAGGCCGTCTCCTACCTCGCCACCTCCCCCGCCGCCGTGGCCGCTTCGGCCGCCTCGGCCGCCGAGAAGCCCCAGGAAGGTGCCGCATGAGCCCGAAGCCGACTCCGCGTCAGACGGCGGGCCTGCTCCTCGCGGCCGGTGCCGCGCTCGTCGTCCGCCGGGCGCTGCGGCGCCGCGTCCAGGGCTCGCCGCTGTGGCCGCTGCCCGCGCTGGACCCGCCGGTCTCCGGGCGGCCCCGCTCCCGCGCGCTGACGCTGCTGGTGACCGCGCACGAGCGGCTGGCCGACGGGGTGGTACGGCTGCGCCTGGAGGGGACCGGCCTGCCGCGCTGGGAGCCGGGCGCCCACCTGGACCTGGTGCTGCCCTCGGGGCTGGTACGGCAGTACTCGCTGTGCGGCGACCCGGAGGACACCTCGTCGTACACCGTGGCCGCGCGGCTGGTCGAGGACGGGCGGGGCGGCTCGCGCGAGGTGCACGAGCAGGTGCAGGAGGGCACCGAACTGGAAGTGCGCGGACCGCGCAACCGCTTCCCGCTGGTCTGGGCCCCCACCTACGCGTTCGTCGCCGGGGGCATCGGCATCACGCCCCTGCTGCCGATGCTGCGGTCCCTGCCCGAGGGCACCGACTGGCGGCTGCTGTACGGCGGGCGGACGCGGGCGTCGATGCCGTTCCTGGAGGAGATCGAGAAGCTGGACCCGGACGGCGGGAAGGTCACCGTCGTCGCCGAGGACGAGGACGGGCGGCCCGGTCTCGACGCCTTCCTGGCGGACCTCCCCGAGGGCGCGGCCGTGTACTGCTGCGGCCCGGAGGGCCTGATGGCGGCCGTCGAAGAACGCCTCCCGGAGGGCGCCGCACTGCACCTGGAGCGGTTCGCGCCGCGTACGACGGCCGACGGCGGCACGGAGTTCGAGGTCGAGCTGCGCCGCAGCGGGCGCACGCTGACCGTGCCCGGCGACGCCTCGGTGCTGGCCGCCGTGCGCGCCGAGCTGCCGAACACCCCGTACTCCTGCGAGCAGGGCTGGTGCGGGACCTGCCAACAGAAGGTGCTGGAGGGCGAGATCGACCACCGGGACGAGTTGCTGACCGACTCGGAACGCGGGGACTCGATGCTCATCTGCGTGTCCCGGTGCCTCGGCACCCGGCTCGTGCTCGACATGTGAACGCCGATGAAGGTCGATGCCCGGTCCGGCCCGTTCGAGGCCGGATTCGATCGGTAAGGTGTTCGTATGACTACCGGGGTGCGCCGCAGAATGGGCGTCGAGGAGCGACGGCAGCAGCTGATCGGCGTCGCGCTCGATCTGTTCAGCCGCCGCTCGCCCGACGAGGTCTCCATCGACGAGATAGCGTCGGCGGCGGGCATCTCGCGCCCGCTGGTCTACCACTACTTCCCCGGCAAACTCAGCCTGTACGAGGCCGCGTTGCAGCGCGCATCGGACGATCTGGCGGACCGGTTCGTGGAGCCGCGCCAGGGCCCGCTGGGCGCGCGGCTGCTGCGCGTGATGGGCCGCTACTTCGACTTCGTCGACGAGCACGGCCCGGGTTTCTCGGCCCTGATGCGCGGCGGCCCGGCCGTGGGCTCGACCACGACCAACGCGCTGGTGGACTCCGTACGGCAGGCCGCGTATGTCCAGATCCTTTCGCACCTGGACGTCACCGAGCCGCCCGCGCGGCTGGAACTGGTCGTCCGCTCCTGGGTCTCGCTCGCCGAGTCGACCGCGCTGCTCTGGCTGGACGGGCGCCGCATCCCGCGCGCCGAGCTGGAGGCACAGCTCGTGCACGACTTCGCCGCGCTGATGGCGGTGAGCGCCGCCTACGACGAGGAGATGGGCGCCCTCGTCCGCCGGGTCCTCGCCGACGAGCCGGACGACGGCCCGTTCGGGGACCTGGTGGACCGGCTGCTCGCGCTGTCGGCCCGGTGAGCACCGCGCCAATGTGGGGGCTGGTCGTGGAGACGACCATGGGCACCGGGGAGCGCAAGCACACGGAGGCCCAGGTGGTGGCGCACGTCGCCGGGTCCCGCGCGCAGGCGCTCGCGGAGCTGGAGCGGCGGGCGCGGAGTTACTCCCCGCCCCACCCGCTCAGTCCCCGGCGCCGTCGCCTGCTGCGGGTCGGCGATGGGTTCCTGCTCGTCGTGGACGGGGCCTGGCAGTCGTTCGTCACCCGGTTCACGGTGGCGGAGCTGCTGACGGACTCCGCGGCGCCGCAGGCACCCGAGCCCGAGCCGGAACCCGAGGCCGCCCCGCCCGCCCCCGCCGACGTGCGGGAGCCCGAGCTGGACGCGGACGGGGTGCCGGTGCGGCCGGCCTGGCTGGGCCGCCGCGACCTGCCGTAGAACCCGGCGCCCGTCCGGCTACTCGGTCTCGAACTTCCGGTACGACGGGTCCAGGTCGCGGACCTCGGCGGAGGCGTGCAGGGCGAGGCCGTCGCCCGGCTTGGCGTACTGCCGCAGCAGTTCCAGGACGGCCTCGGTCAGCCGCACCTTGGTCTCGTCGGTGCGGCCCGCGAGCAGCCCGATCGTCACGTGCACGACGGCGTGCCCCTCGGCGTCGGGGCCGACCACGGTGTCCTCGGTGCGGCGGAACTGCGTCTTGCAGGCCGGCGGCCGGGCGGCCGCGATCTCGACGGCTGCCTCGTGCAGGGCCCGCGCGAAGGCGGGCCGGTCGAAGTCGCCGGCGAGCCGCTCGGAGTAGTCGACGGTGATCTGCGGCATGAGCCCTCCCGTGGTGTGAACAGCAGGGCTCACCCTAACCGCAGACCTCCCGCCGTCAGCCGGCCCGCTGGAAGACGGCGACCGTACGGGCCGGCACGGTGAACGTGCCGGTCTTCGCCGCGTACGCCGACGTCTTCACCACCGGGTCCGCGCCCGCCGCCTGCACCGGGTGCAGCCGGTAGCCGGTCCCGGCCGCCGCGTCGACGCGCTGCTCCTGCCGCTCGGGCGTGGCGTTGAAGACGACCACGAGGTCACCGAGGCGCATGGTGATCACGCCGGGTGTCTCGTCCTGGCCGGAGAGCGGGAAGGAGAGCCGGGACTGGACCTGCCCGGCCGTGGCGAGGGAGAAGTCCTGCTCGCCCGTACGGATCTTCAGCAGGTCCCGGTACGCCGCCGAGGCGCCGGTGATCTGCGGGCAGCCGACCCGCACCGTGTCCAGCAGGGGCTTGGCGTAGGGCCGCTTGTCCTGGTTGTCGGCGGCCGGTGGCAGGCCGCGCCCGAAGCCGTTGCCGTCGGCGCAGTTCCAGTGCAGGGCGTTGAACCAGTCTCCGCTGTCGTAGGAGTTGCGGTCCAGCGACTTGGAGCGCAGCAGGTCGGTGCCCGCCTGGGAGAGCGCCGGGCCCTGCGAGAGGGCGGCGGTCGCCATGGCGAGAACCTGCATGCGGGCCCGGTCGTCGGCGGACGTGTCCTTCGGCAGCTTGAAGGTCAGCGCGTCGAAGAGGGACTCGTTGTCGTGCGCGTCGGCGTAGGCGAGGGCGTCGCCGGGTGCCGCCGCGTATCCGGCGGGGGCTCCGTTGTAGTCGACCTCGGAGCCCTTGACCTCCTTGCCGTCGGTGTCGGTGAAGGCGTAGTCGGCGAGGTTGCCGGTCAGCCCGACCTTGATCAGGTCCTGGTAGTGCAGCAGGCGGGCCTTCTGCTCGGCCTCGGTGCCGTTGGCCGCCGAGGAGTTCGGGTCGGTGTAGAGGCCGGAGGCGAAGCCCTGGACGCCGGGGTCCTCGTCGAAGGGGCCGCCGCCGCGCACGGCGTCACGGGCCCGGTCGGAGAAGGTGGCGATGCCGGTGCCGGCCATGTTCTTCTGGGTGGCCTGCACGAAGCGGGCGTCGTCGGCGACCTCGCCGAAGTTCCAGCCCTCGCCGTACAGGATGATCTTCTTGCCGTCGACGCCGTCCTTCTTGAGGGTCAGCGCGTCGAGGGCCTTGCGGACGGCGAGGATGTTGGCCTTGGGGTGGTGGCCCATGAGGTCGAAGCGGAAGCCGTCGACCTTGTACTCCTTGGCCCAGGTGACGATCGAGTCGACGACCAGTTTGCCCATCATGGCGTTCTCGGTGGCGGTGTTCGAGCAGCAGGTGCTGTTGGCCACCGAGCCGTCGGCGAGCAGCCGCTGGTAGTAGCCGGGCACGATCCGGTCGAGGACGCTGGTCTTGGCCTGTCCGCTCGCGGCCGTGTGGTTGTAGACGACGTCCATGACGACGCGCAGCCCGTCGTCGTTGAGGGCCTTGACCATCTTGCGGAACTCGACGGTGCGCTCGGTGCCGTCCGGGTCGGTGGCGTAGGAGCCCTCGGGAACCGTGTAGTGGTACGGGTCGTACCCCCAGTTGAAGGCGTCCTTGGCGGCGGCCTTCGTCACGCACTCCTGCTGCTTCTCGGAGTCGGCCGGGAGCGCGGCGAGGTCGCAGTCGGGCGTCGTCTGCTCGGACTTCTTCTCGGGGATGGTGGCGATGTCGAAGGCGGGCAGCAGGTGCACGTAGGAGGTACCGGCCTCGGCCAGCTCGCGCAGGTGCTTCGAGCCGTCGCTCTGCTCGTCGGTGAAGGCGAGGTAGGTGCCCCGGTGGTCCGCGTCGGCGGTCGGGTCGGCGACGGAGAAGTCGCGGATGTGCAGCTCCTGGATCTGCGCGTCCCGCAGCGGGACGGCCTCGGGCTTGCGGTAGTGCTCCCAGCCGCGCGGGGCGAGGGAGCGGTCGTCCAGGTCGACAACGAGGCTGCGTTCGGAGTCGGTCGTCAGGGCGAGTGAGTAGGGGTCGGTGACCTTGTTCGTGACGACCTTGCCCGCGGTGGGCGCCCACACCTTCACGGCGTACCGGTAGGACTTGCCCTTCCAGGAGCGCGGGCCGGTGACGGACCAGACGCCGGTGTCGTCGTCGCGCCGCATGCGGACCGTGCGGTCGCCGATCTCAAGCTTCACGCTCTGCGCGGTCGGCGCCCACACGGAGAGGGTGGGACGGCCGTGGCGGAAGGTGGGCCCGAGGCCGGCCTTGGTCGCGTCGGCCGCGTACAGGTCGTCCAGGACACCGGCCATCTGCACACCGGTCGCCGCGAGAACCGCGCCGTTGGCGGCACGCTGCGAGGCGACGACCTGGCCGCGCAGGGCCTGCCGTACCCGGTCGCGGTCGCGTGGGTCGACCGACCAGGCGGTGTACTCCTTCAGGTGCGGGAACTTCGCCTTCTGGGCGTCGGTGAGGGTGGTCTTCGTGAGGCGGAGCCAGGTGGTGTCGTCGTCGCCGGTCAGGGTGCCGTTCGCGGCCTTGATCGAGCCGGTGCGGGAGGCGAGCAACTGGGTGGAGGCGGCTCCCTCGGAGCCGTTCCAGGCGACGGTGTTCCGGTCGATCCAGACGGCCTTGGAGGTGGTGAGGTCGACGGCCGCCGCCGAGCCCGCGGGCTGCGGCAGCAGGTACTGCTCCTCCCCGCTCACCAGCCACACCTCGTGGCCGTTCGCCATGAGGTCCAGGGCCTGGTCGGTGGGCAGGTCCTTCTCGTCGCCCTTGTGGAGGATGTAGCTGAGGCTGCTGGCGCCCTCGGTGAGGGGCACCTCGAAGACGGCGCCGTAGGGGTCGGTCCTGACCGGCTGGAGGGGCTCGGCCCAGTCGGTGGGGTTCGCGGCGTCGCCCCAGACGTGCAGGCCCCAGCCGTCGTAGTCGCCGTCGGCACGGTGGTAGTGCAGGACGGCCTTGGTGGTGTCCTGGGCCGGGTACTCGGGCCGCTCCGTGGCGACCTGCTCCTTGCCCTGCTCGATCCACACCTCGCCGGTCTCGGTGACGTCGATGGTGCGGTCGGCGGCGACGTCCTTGTTGCCGTCCTTGTCGACGACGAGGAAGCCCACGTCGGTCGCGCCGGGCTTGAGCTTGACGTAGGCGAAGGCGCCGTAGGCGTCCCGGCCGGTGAAGGGGTGGCTGTCCGGCCACTCAGTGGCCTCGCCCTCGGCGAGGTCGCCCCAGGCGTACAGGCCCCAGTCTTCGTAGTTCCCGTCGTCCCGCTTGTAGTGGACGATCGCGTAGTCGCGGGAGGCGGCGGTGGGCGGCTGCTCGACGGGCGGGGTGCCGGTCGTCGACGCGGCCGTGGCGCTCGCGGTACGGCCCGCCGAGTCGATCACCACCGCCTTGTAGCGCAGGGTGGTGCCGGCCGGGGTGTCCTCGGCGATGGTGTGGGTGACCTTGTAGGGGGCGTGGTCGGCGGTGCCGAGGGTGCGCCACTTGCCGTCGCCGGTCTGGGCGACGAAGACGACGCGGTTGAGCTGTCCGCCCGTGACGTCGGCGGTCAGCTCGACGGTGCCGGTGGCGCCGGGCTCGGGGGCGGTGAGGGTGACCGTGGGCTCGGTGGCGGGCTCGGCGAGCGGGCCCGCGGCCTTGAGGACGACGGCCGACTGGGCCGGGACGGTGACCGTGACCTTCTTGTCGGCGCCGGACTTCACGTCGTCGTCGGTGCCGTAGAGGCCGCGGAAGGTCATGTTCGCCGAACCGGTGGCGAAGGTGGCCGTCTTCGCGGCGTCGGCGTTGTTGAAGGCGACGACGTACTCGGTGCCGGTCTTGGCGTCGGTGCGGGAGAAGGCGTAGACGCCGGCGCCGTCGGCGGCGTAGCGCTCGGTCTGGACGCCGTCGGCGAGGGCGGGGTTGGCCTTGCGGAGCTTGGCGAGGGCACTGAGCTGCCGGTAGAGCGGTGCTCGCGTGTCGTAGGCGTCGGCGGCGTGGGTGCGGTCGGTGCCGAGTTGGTCGTCGTCGAGGTAGTCGGCGGCGCGGGAGGCGAACATCGGCTGGCGGGCGTCCTTGTCGCCGCCGGCGCCGGTGAAGCCCTGTTCGTCGCCGTAGTAGATCACCGGGTTGCCGCGGCTGAGGAACATCAGCTCGTTGGCGAGCCGGTCCTTCTTCAGCAGCTCGGCGTCGGTGGCCTTCGGGTTGTCCTGCTTGAGGAAGGTGCCGATGCGGCCCATGTCGTGGTTGCCGAGGAAGGTGACCTGCTCGTAGGCGTTGGCCTTGTCGGTCGTGTACTTGTAGTCGTCGCCGAAGACGGAGGCGAGCTTCTGCGCGCTGCCGTCCTGGGAGGCGTACGCGCGGGCCGCGTCCTGGAAGGGGAAGTCCAGTGTGGAGTCCAGGCGGCCCTCGGTGACGTAGGGCGCGGTGACGGAGGTGTCGGCGGAGTAGACCTCGCCGAACATGAAGAAGTCGTCCCGGCCCTTCTTCGCGGCGTAGGCGTCCAGCGCGGTCGCCCACTGGGTCCAGAACTCCATGTTGACGTGCTTCACGGTGTCGATCCGGAAGCCGTCGATGGCGAAGTCCTTCACCCACCGCTGGTAGATCTTCTCCATGCCCCGGACGACCTCGGGCCGTTCGGTCCACAGGTCGTCGAGGCCGGAGAAGTCGCCGTAGGTGGCGGACTCGCCGGCCCAGGTGGAGTCGCCGCGGTTGTGGTACATCGCCGGGTCGTTGAGCCAGGAGGGGACCTTGAGCTTCTTCTTGGCGGCCGGGACGACGGGGGTGCGCGGGAAGGAGCCGGAGTCCACGCGGGGGAAGCGGTGCTCGTCGTCCGCGTAGTCGGCGTCGTCGAAGGGCCGCCCGTCCTTGGTCAGATACGGGAAGGCGCCCTTGGAGAGGTAGTCGTACGACTTCTCTTCATAGTCGACGACGTCGGCGGTGTGGTTGGTGATGACGTCGAAGAAGACCTTCATGCCCTTGGCGTGGGCCTTGGAGATGAGGTTCTTGAGGTCCTTGTTGGTGCCGAAGTGCGGGTCGACCTGGGTGAAGTCGGTGATCCAGTAACCGTGGTAGCCAGCAGAGGCGTTCTCCCCGGCCCCCTGCACGGGCTGGTTCTTGAAGATGGGCGCCATCCAGATGGAGGTGGTGCCCAGGCCCTTGATGTAGTCGAGCTTCTCGGTCAGGCCCTTGAGGTCGCCGCCCTGGTAGAAGCCCTTGTCGGTGGGGTCGTAGCCGGTGGCGAGCCGGGTGCCGGTCAGGCCGCCGCGGTCGTTCCCGGCGTCCCCGTTGGCGAAACGGTCCGGCAGGACGAAGTAGAACTGCTCCCGGGTCAGGTCGTGGCGTGCGGCGGTCTTCGCCAGCTTCGCGTCGGACGGGGGCGCGGGCGGGGTGTCGGCCCGTGCGGCGAGCGGGGGGAGCAGGGCGGCGGCGAGCGCGGCCACGGTGACGCCCGCGACCCGTCTCACTCGTGCGGTACGGCGCGCGACAGGCACCGGCCATCTCGGTATCACGGACGTGAACTCCTTGTGCTGACGGCTCGATCGGGTCCGACCCCGGCGAGACCGTAGCGCTGCCGCAAGAGTTGCGGCAAGAGAGGTGAAAGTAACGGCAAGAATTTTCACGACCGTCGGCCGTCGGGAGTTTCGGACGGTTTGGTCCGACCACATGCCCTGTGTGACATAGTTGCGTCAAGGACCGTCCGGCCGAGCGAGGGAGTGGCGGATGCCCGTCGAGTGGCAACCCGTGCGGCAGTCCCGCACACACGAACTCGTGCTCCAGAGCATCGAGGAACGCGTGCTGGCCGGGGAGCTGAAGGCCGGTGACCGGCTGCCGCCGGAGCGTGAGCTGGCGCCCGTCCTCGGGGTCAGCCGGTCGGCGCTGCGCGAGGCGCTGCGGGTGCTGGAGACGATCGGGGTGCTGGTCGCGCAGGCGGGCCGCGGACCGGACGCCGGCGCGCGGATCGTGCGCAACCCCGACGACGCGCTCGGCCGACTGCTGCGCCTGCACTTCGCCCTGGGCAGCTATGGCCTGGAAGACGTGCTGGAGGCCCGCGTCGTCCTCGAACGCTCCAGTTTCGAGGCGGCCGCCGAGCACGCTTCGGCGGAGGACCTCGACGAGGCGGAGGCACTCGTGGCGAGCATGGGCGAACCGGACGTGGAGGTGCCCGAGTTCAACGACCTCGACACCCGGTTCCACGTCCAGATCGCCCGCAGCTCCGGCAACCAGCTCACCTCCACCCTCACCTCGGCCGTGCGCGAGTCGGTGCGCCCGCTGATCCTGCGCGCCCTGGAGACGGCCGAGGACTGGCCGGCCACGGCGGCGGCGCTGAACGCCCAGCACACCGAGCTGCTGCGGCTGGTGCGTGCGGGCGAGGGCGGGAAGGCCGCCGACCTGGCCGAGAAACACATCCGCGGCTTCCACGGCACGCTGGTCGACGGCTAGGCGTATTGATCACGGCCCGGCCCGCCCCCCTTCGGGTTACGGCAGCATCCAGGAGAGCACCGGCAGCGACTGCAGGTAGACCAGGACGCACAGGACGGCCAGCATCCCGACGCTGTATCCCGCGACCTTGCGCAGCAGGACGCGTTCGGAGCCCGGCTGTTCGACCGCGGTGGCGGCGATGGTCAGGTTCTGCGGACTGACCATCTTGCCGACGACGCCACCGGAGGTGTTGGCGGCGACGAGCAGGGTCGGGTCGATGCCCGCACCCTGGCCCGCGGTCTGCTGGAGGGTGGCGAACAGGGCGTTCGCGGAGGTGTCGGACCCGGTGACGGCGGTGCCGAGCCAGCCGAGTATCGGGGAGAGCAGCGCGAAGAGTCCGCCGACGGCGGCGAGCCAGGTGCCGATGGCGACCGTCTGGCCGGACTGGTTCATGACGTATCCCAGCGCCAGCACGGTGGCGACCGTGGCGATGGCGGTGCGCATGTTCTTCAGGGTGCGCCCCGCGGCGGCCAGGCCCATGCCGGCGGTCATCGGGTAGCGGTCGGTGTCGCTCACCAGGCCGTACACGAGCATCACGAGAAGCCCGGAGATGATCAGCAGCGTGCCGGGGTTGCCCAGGACCTCCAGCTTGTAGACCGCGCTGCCGGACGCGGAACCGTCGGGGGCCAGGAGGTTGCCGTACAGGCCGGGCCACTCCAGCTTCAGGGTGATCCTGCCCAGCAGTTCAGGCATGTCCAGACCGCCGACGTTGAGCTTGGCGAGGCCGAAGATGGCGATGACCAGGACGTACGGCAGCACGGCCAGCGTGACCCGGCGGGGGGTCAGCGGCTCGGGCTCGACCTGGGAGCGCTGGTCGTCAGGGGTCTTCGGGGCCCAGAAGCGCAGCATGAGCACGGCGGCGGCGAAACCGGCGAGTGAGGCGACGACGTCGGTGAGTTCGTACGCGAAGTGGGACGCGCACCAGAACTGGGCGAGCGCGAAGACGAGTCCGGTGACCAGGGCGACGGGCCACAACTGCCGGACGGCGCGCCGTCCGTCGACGACGAAGAGCAGCAGCAGCGGCACGAAGAGGGCGAGCAGCGGGCTCTGCCTGCCGACCACCGCGGCGACGTCCTCGGCCGGGATGCCGGTGAGGTTGCCGGCGGTGGTGATGGGGATGGCCATGGCGCCGAAGGCGACCGGCGCGGTGTTGGCGAGCAGCACGGTCACGGCCGACTTGAGTTTCGGCAGTCCGAGCGCCATCAGCATCGCGGCGGTGATCGCGACCGGGGCGCCGAAGCCCGCGAGGGCCTCGAGCAGTCCGCCGAAGCAGAAGGCGATGAGCATGGCCTGGACGCGCAGATCGCCCCGGCCGACGGCGCTGAAGGAGCGGCGCAGGTCCTCGAAGCGTTTGCTGATCACGGTGAGTTCGTAGAACCAGATGGCGGCGACGACGATCAGCATCACCGGGAAGAGGCCGAAGACCGCGCCCTGGGTGGCGGAGAGAACGCCGAGCTGTACGGGCATGTCGTAGCCGAGGACCGCCACGAGGAGCGCGACGAGCAGTGCGCCGAGCGCGGACTGCAGGGCCGGGCGCTTGGCCGCCATCAGCAGCAGGAAGAAGGCCGCGAGGGGGACCAGGCCCAGCAGGGCGGTGGCGGCGAGGCCGTCTCCGACGGCGTCCACGTCGGGGGTGAAGGCCGCTAGGACGGCCGGTGGCGCGGTGGTCACGGAAGTGCTCCTCCTGAGGTCTGCGCGCCGTGCCGGTGCCGGGTGCCCCGAGCCCCGAGCGGCCTGGGCGCCCTGTCGCTGACGAACGGTTCCTCAGTAGGTCACTGAAGATGTCGCATGTCAATAAGGTCGGACCAAACAAGTTCCCTTTCCCTTTCGGACCGAGGCTAGTATGGTCCGACCATACGAACGATCGAGGAGATCCCATGCGCATCGGACTCTTCGCCACCTGTCTGGGAGACACGCTCTTCCCCGAGGCGGTGAAATCCACCGCGGTACTGCTGGCCCGCCTGGGGCACGACGTGGTGTTTCCGCCGGAGCAGACCTGCTGCGGTCAGATGCACGTCAACACCGGCTACCAGCGCGAGCCGGTCCCCCTGGTGCGGGGCTTCGCCGAGCAGTTCGGCGACCCGTCGATCGAGGCGGTGGTCATGCCGTCCGGCTCGTGCGCGGGCTCGGTCCGCCACCAGCACGAGATCGTCGCCGAGCGGTACGGGGACGCGGCGCTGCGCGCCGGGGTCGCCACCGTGAAGGCGAAGACGTACGAGCTCTCGGAGCTCCTGGTCGACGTACTGGACGTGACGGAGGTCGGCGCGTACTTCCCGCACCGGGTGACGTACCACCCCACCTGCCACTCACTGCGGATGCTGCGGGTCGGCGACAAGCCGCTGCGGCTGCTGCGCGCGGTCGACGGCATCGACCTGGTGGAGCTGCCCGAGGCCGAGGCCTGCTGCGGGTTCGGCGGCACCTTCGCGGTCAAGAACGGCGAGACCTCCTCCGCCATGCTCCAGGACAAGATGCGCCACGTCACCGGCACCGGGGCCGACGTGTGCACGGCCGGTGACGCGTCCTGCCTGATGCACATCGGCGGCGGCCTGTCCCGCATCAGGGCCGGTACGCGCACCCTGCACCTGGCGCAGATCCTCGCCGCGACCCGCACCTCGCCGTACGCCCTGACGGAGGCCGCCCGATGAGCAGCACCTTCCTCGGCATGCCCGCCACCCCGCCCCGCTCCCCCTACGGGACGGGCAACCTGCGCGGCGACCGGAAATTCCCCGAGGCCGCCCGCGGCGAGCTGCGCAACGAGCAACTGCGCCGCAACCTCGGCAAGGCCACCCACTCCATCCGCGCCAAGCGGCTCGCCGTCACCGGCGAACTGCCCGACTGGGAGCGGCTGCGCGACGCCGGTTCGGCGATCAAGACGGACACCATGAACCGGCTGCCCGAGCTGCTGGAGCAACTGGAGCGGAAGGTCACCGAGCACGGCGGCACCGTCCACTGGGCGCGCGACGGCGTCGAGGCCAACGACATCGTCACCCGGCTGGTCGAGGCGACCGGCAGCGACGAGGTCATCAAGGTCAAGTCGATGGCCACCCAGGAGATCGGGCTCAACGAGCACCTGGCGGACCGGGGCATCACCGCGTACGAGACCGACCTGGCCGAGCTGATCGTGCAGCTCGCCGACGACAAGCCGTCGCACATCCTGGTCCCGGCGATCCACCGCAACCGCGACGAGGTCCGCGACATCTTCCGCCGGGAGATCCCGGGCGTCGACCCGGACCTCGACTCCGTCCCCGCCCACCTGGCGGCGGCGGCACGCGCGTATCTGCGGGAGAAGTTCATGACGACCCCGGTCGCGGTCTCCGGCGCCAACTTCGGGATCGCCGAGACCGGCACCCTCTCGGTCGTCGAGTCCGAGGGCAACGGCCGGATGTGCCTGACCATGCCGCGGACGCTGATCACCGTCATGGGCATCGAGAAGGTGCTCCCCCGATACCAGGACCTGGAGGTCTTCCTGCAGCTGCTGCCGCGCTCCTCGACAGGTGAGCGGATGAACCCGTACACCTCGATGTGGACGGGAGTCACCCCGGGCGACGGGCCGCAGGAGTTCCATCTCGTCCTGCTCGACAACGGGCGTACGGCGGCGCTCGCGGACCAGGTCGGGCGCGAGGCCCTCAACTGCATCCGCTGCTCGGCCTGCCTCAACGTCTGCCCCGTGTACGAACGGGCCGGCGGCCACGCCTACGGCTCGACGTACCCCGGGCCGATCGGCGCGGTGCTCACCCCGCAGCTCGCCGGGATGCACGCCGCCAAGAACGACCCCAACAGCTCGCTGCCGTATGCCTCCAGCCTGTGCGGTGCCTGCTTCGACGCCTGCCCGGTGAAGATCGACATCCCGTCGCTCCTGGTGGAACTGCGCCACCAGCACACCGAGCGGTCCGGGGCGACGGCGGAGAAGCTGGCGATGAAGGCGGCGGCCGCGGTCATGAAGCGGCCGAGACTGTTCACGGCCGCGCAGAAGGCAGCCGGGGCGGGCCGCGTACTGGCCGGGCGGGACGGCACGTTCTCGCACCTCCCGCCGCCGTTCGACAGCTGGAGCGACAGCCGGGACACCCCGGCGCCGCCCAAGCAGAGCTTCCGCTCCTGGCTGGCGTCCACGGAGGGCGCGGCCACCCTGCGCGCGGCGGCCGCGGAGGGCGTGAGCGCCCATGACGTCTCCGGTGGTCCTGAGGGCTGCCACGACCCTGAGGAGGAGCGGTGAACGCACGTGAAACCGTGCTCGGACGGGTCCGGGACGCCCTGACCCTCTCCGGCACACCCGAGGTGGACGTCCCCCGCGCCTACCTCACCGGCCGGACCCTGCCCGACGAGGAGCGGCTCGCCCTCTTCGTGGATCGGCTGGTCGACTACAAGGCGCGGGTGCACCCGTGCACGGCCGACGGCACCGCGGCGGTCGTGGCCGAGGTGCTGCGCGAGCGCGGGGCGCGGCGGGTCGGGATCCCGGCCGGGCTCGATCCGGCCTGGTTGAGCGCCTACGACGGCGAGGTCCGGGAGGACTCGGCGGACGTCCCCGCCCCGGCGCTCGACGCGCTGGACGCGGTGGTGACCGGGTCCGCCGTCGGCTGCGCGGAGACCGGGACGATCTTCCTGGACGGCTCCTCCGGCCAGGGTCGTCGGGCGCTGTCACTCGTCCCCGACCTGCACGTGTGCGTCGTCGACCTGTCGTCGGTGACGGTCGGCGTGCCGGAGGCGGTGGCCCGGCTGGTGCCTCAGCGCCCGACGACACTGATCAGCGGCCCGTCGGCCACCTCCGACATCGAACTGGAGCGGGTCGAGGGCGTCCACGGCCCACGCACCCTGGAGGTGGTGATCCGCACCGACGCGTAATCCTCGCGACCACGCGTCGGCCTGGCGCATCCCGGCGACGAAGGACGGCCATGCGGAGGCTCCGAAGAGCCCCGCTGCCCCACTCAGCCTGACCGCCCGGGGGCGTCGCCGCTCGTGATCTGGGCCGTGGCCGTTTCGACGAACGTTCGGGTTCGCCGGCGTTTGATCTCCTCAAGATGGTCCAGGTACTCGCGCCTCGTAAGATCGTGTGACAAGAGCCCTCCCGTGAACACGCTGATGAATCCGAATAGCGCCGTATTCAGAACGACTTCCGCCAAGAAGGGCACCTCGGGGCGCTTTGCGCTGGCCAGCCAGAGTATGAGTATCATCTCGGCAACGACGTGGGTGGCCATGAGTACGCCCCAGAATACGTAGGCGATCGTCTCCGTACGGGACTTGCGGGGCTTGCCATCGCTGACCGGCCGTCCAGCGAGTATCTCTGCTTCCGCGTCCTCCAGATGAAATTCAAGCTGTCGCAAAAGGCGCGCTTGCCTGGACCTGGTGACGTTGTTGATCTCCACGGACGCCACGAACAGGATGATCGGGATCACTGTCACCAACGCCGATGCGAACTCGACGTTCATTTTCGCTGTCCCCATGGCATACCCCCCTCAGTCGGCTTGCCGTATACCGGCGACGAAGGCGGTCCAGGCGGAGGCCGGGAACAGCAGCGCGGGGCCGGTGGGGTGCTTGCTGTCCCGGACGGGGACGGTGCCGGGAATGTTGTCGGCGAGTTCCAGGCAATCGCCGCCCTGCCCGTTGCTGTAGGTGCTCTTACGCCAGTTGGCGTTGTTCAGGTCGGTTCCTGCGGGGCGCATCGGCTGAACTCCTCCATCGCGGAACGGATCAAGGCCAGGGACTCGTCCGGAGGCAGCGCCTTGGCCTGGAGCAGATCGTAGGCCAGGGCATACGCGGCCACCTCCTCCGGCGCTTCTACCAGTTCGCCGGAGTGGGAGCTTTCGATGTAGGCCACGTCGGCCCCGCGCCCTGGGCCCAAGAGAGTCAACGAACCGCCCATGACCGGGTGCTCGCCCTGCGCGAAGGGCAGGAGTTGCACCACCACGTGAGGTGTCCGCGCCAGACTCAGCACGTGCGCCAACTGTTCGCGCATCACCGCCCGGCCGCCCACGGGGCGTCGGATCACCGCCTCGTCCAGGATGCACCAGAGCAGGGGTGGCGTACCGCGCCGGAGAATGGCCTGCCGTTCCAGTCGGGTGGCGACGAGTTCCTCGATCTCCGCGTCCGTATCGCGAGGGCGGCTGATACGCAGTAGGGCTCCGGCGTACGGCTCGGTCTGAAGGAGACCGGGCACGGCGTGTGCCATGTACTTGAGCATCTTGACTGCTCGGGCCTCGTACTCCACGAATTTCCGCGCCCAGTCCGGAATCGGCGTCCGTCTGATGTGACCCCACAGGTCGATCAGGTCCCCATCGGCCTCCAAGAGGGCGTCCAGCTTGGTGTTGACGTCCTCGGGCGGTGTCTCCTTGCCGAGTTCGAACTGGGCGATGCGGCTGTGGGCGATGGGGATCAGGTCACCGAGCCCTCGTTGGGTGAGCCCCGCGCGGACGCGGAGCTTGCGCAACTTCACGCCGTAGAGCGCGGGCAGGGACGCGGACGGGTCGAGTTCCTTCGGCGCGGGCATCGACTGTCCCCCGTTTTCGATCGAGCGCAACGAAAACCATTACCCCTGGTGAGGGTAGCGTCACGCACCGATGATCGTGGGGAGAGTCGGGATCACCACGAAAGAAGGGCACCGCACCATGGCACCACAGGACCGCAGAAGGCGGGCGGCCGCGATCCAGGACGCCGGCGCCGCCAAGGACGAACTCTCCCTCGCGCTGGACGAAGTGGGCGTACGCCTGCCGTCGTTGGGGCTGGCACCGTCTCGCTCGCGAGCGACTACCTGCCACCGCTGGTTGACCTCGGACGCTGCAACCCGGGCACGGCCCGGCAGTTGGCGGAGGCGCTGCGGGAAGGCGGTCGTGCCGGTGAACTGAACGCGCGGGTGCGTGAGGTGAACCGGCGTAGTACGAACCGGCCGTGAGCAGGGGTGAAGGGCCCGCCGCTTCCCCCGGGGGAGGCGGCGGGCCTCGTCGTACCGGAGGTCAGGCGCGGGTCCACCACACCGTCGTGTCCGCCGGGACCTTCGCCTCGCCGGCCGCCTCGGTGATCTCGCCGCTGGTCAGCAGGGCACGGCCGTACGCGGGCATCGTCACCGATTCGCCGGTGGTGTTGGCGACGCACACGAAGTCCCCGCGCCGGAAGGCGACGACGCCCTCGGGGGCGCGCAGCCACTCGACCGTGTCGCCCGCGCCGAGGTCGGCGGTGGAGCGGCGGACGGCCAGGGCCTCGCGGTACAGCTCCAGGGTCGAGCCGGGCTCGCCGGTCTGCGCCTCGACGCTCAGCTCGCCCCAGCCCGCCGGCTGCGGCAGCCAGCTACCGCCGTCGCCGAAGCCGTACGAGGAGCCCTCGCGGGTCCACGGGATCGGCACCCGGCAGCCGTCGCGGAAGCCGTCCTGGCCCGCGCCGCGGAAGTACGCCGGGTCCTGGCGCACCTCGTCGGGCAGGTCGACGACGTCCGGGAGGCCCAGCTCCTCGCCCTGGTAGACGTAGGCCGAGCCGGGCAGGGCCAGCATCAGCAGGGTCGCGGCGCGGGCCCTCCTGAGCCCCAGCTCGCGGTCGCCGGCCAGGCGGATCTGGGTGCCGAGGCCCGCCGGGTTGGCGAAGCGGGTGGCGTGCCGGGTGACGTCGTGGTTGGAGAGGACCCAGGTGGCGGGGGCGCCGACGGGACGCATGGCGTCGAGCGTGCGGTCGATGACCGTGCGCAGCTCGTCCGCGTCCCAGTGGGTGCCCAGGTACTGGAAGTTGAACGCCTGGTGCAGTTCGTCGGGGCGGACGTAGTTGGCGGTGCGCTCGACGGTCGGGGTCCACGCTTCGGCGACGAAGATGCGCTCGCCCGAGTACTCGTCCAGGATCAGTCGCCACTGGCGGTAGATGGCGTGCACGCCGTCCTGGTCGAAGAACGGCATGACATCGTTGCCCAGCAGCTTCAACTGCTCGTGGGATCCCAGGTCGGGCAGCCCCTCGGCCTTCACCATGCCGTGGGCGACGTCGATGCGGAAGCCGTCCACGCCCATGTCCAGCCAGAACCGCAGGATGGAACGGAACTCGTCGCCGACGGCCGGGTGCTCCCAGTTGAAGTCGGGCTGCTCGGGGGCGAAGAGGTGGAGGTACCACTCGCCGGGGGTGCCGTCGGGTTCCGTCACCCGGGTCCAGGCGGGGCCGCCGAAGATGGACTCCCAGTCGTTGGGCGGCAGTTCGCCGTTCTTCCCCTTGCCGGGGCGGAAGTGGTAGCGGTCCCGGGAGGGGGAGCCGGGGCCCTCGGCCAGCGCGCGCTTGAACCACTCGTACTGGTCGGAGGAGTGGTTGGGCACCAGGTCGACGATAATGCGCAGGCCCAGCGCGTGGGCGTCGCGGATCAGCGCGTCGGCGTCCAGGAGGGTGCCGAACATGGGGTCGACGGCCCGGTAGTCGGCGACGTCGTAGCCGGCGTCGGCCTGCGGGGAGGCGTAGAAGGGGCTGAGCCACACGGCGTCCACGCCCAGGTCGCGCAGGTACGGCAGGCGGGTGCGGACACCCTCCAGGTCGCCCATGCCGTCGCCGTTGCTGTCGGCGAAGCTGCGCGGGTAGACCTGGTAGATGACCGCGTCCCGCCACCAGTCGTGGCGCTTGGGGACGGTGGCGACGGCGGAGGTGGGGGCCGGTGCGGCGGAAGGCTGCTGGCTCATGTCGTCCTTGGTACGTAGCGAAACGAAGCGAAACGAAGCAAACGGAGCGGAACGGAGTGGAGGCGGCGTCGGTGGCGGAAGGGGCGGCCGGCCGCGGTGCAGCGGGGTCGGATGGGCACCGCGGCCGGACGTTTCCGGGTGGGGCGGTCAGCCCTTGGTGCCGCCCGCGGTGAGGCCGGTCACCAGGTTCTTCTGCACCAGGTAGAAGAACGCGGAGACGGGTATCGCGACGAGCACGGCGGTGGCCGCCATCAGGTTGCGCTGGGCGTCGTGCTCGCTGACGAAGCTCTGCAGTCCGACGGCGAAGGTGTACTTCGTGTCGCTCAGCATGAACGTCGAGGCGAAGGCGACCTCGCCGAACGCGGTGATGAAGCTGTAGAAGCCGGCGACCGCGAGGCCCGGCCGGGCCAGCGGCAGGATCAGCCGGAAGAAGGTGCCGAACGGGGTCAGCCCGTCCACCCGCCCGGCCTCGTCGATCTCGAACGGGATGGTGTCGAAGTAGCCCTTGAGCAGCCAGGCGCAGTACGGCACCGCGGTCGAGCAGTAGACGAGGATCAGACCGAAGTAGTTGTCGATGAGCTGGAGCTTCGACAGGATCTGGTACATCGGCACGATCAGGACCGCGATGGGGAACATCTGGGTGACCAGCAGGACCCACATGAGCTTCCGGTAGCCCGGGAAGCGCATCCGCGAGACCGCGTAGCCGGTCGTCGCGGCGACCAGCACACCGATGACGGTGGTGCCCAGCGAGACGATCAGCGAGCTCTTCAGCCAGTCGAAGAAGTTGGTGTCCTGGAGCACGAACGCGTAGTTGTCGAAGGTCATCTTCGACCAGATGCGTCCGGGGTGCAGGTAGTCGTTCTTGTCCGGGCCGAGGGACAGGTAGACCAGCCAGGCGACCGGGAAGAGCGCGACGAGGCTCGCGAGGGTCAGCACGCCGTGGGAGGCGAGGGACGCGGCGCGGCTGCGTTCGCCGCGGCCGCGGACCTTGCGCGGCGGCGCGGTGGACGCGGTGACCTGCTCGGCGGGGGCCTTGGTGGGCGCGGTGCTTGTACTCATGGCGGCTCCTGCCTCAGTTCGCGAGCTGCTGCTCATTGCGGTTCAGCCAGCGGCGGTAGAAGGAGGTGAAGACGATCAGGATGGCCAGCAGCAGGATGCCGTAGGCGGCGGACTGCGCGAAGTCGCGCGGCTGCTGTCCGAAGCCGAGCTGGTACGCCCAGGTGACGAGGATCTGCGCGTCGGGGGCGGTGTTGCCGAACAGCAGGAAGATCACGGCGAACTGGTTGAAGGTCCAGATGATGCCGAGCAGGACGACCGTGGAGCTGACCGAGCGCAGGCCGGGCAGGGTGACGTAGCGGAAGCGCTGCCAGGCGTTGGCACCGTCCATCTCGGAGGCCTCGTAGAGGCTGTTGTCGATGGACTGCAGGCCGCCCAGGAGCGAGACCATCATGAACGGCACACCGCACCAGGTGTTGACCATGATCGCGGAGAAGCGCTGCCAGAAGGTGTCCTCCAGCCACGCCGGCGTCGGCAGGTGCAGCCAGTCCAGGGCGGAGTTGATGATGCCCTGGTCGGCGAGCATGAAGCGCCAGCCGAAGACGGTGACGAAGGTGGGCACGGCCCAGGGCAGGACCAGGATCAGCCGGTAGAAGGTCCGGCCGCGCAGCTTCTGGTTGAGCAGCAGGGCGAGCCCGAGGCCGATGAAGAAGTGCAGGCCGACGCAGACGGCCGTCCACACGATGGTCCAGATGAAGTGCGACCAGAAGCGGTCGTAGGCCGTCGGGCCCCACAGGATGTCGGCGTAGTTGTCCAGGCCGACGAACTTGTAGGTGGCCTCGATCTCGTTGACGCCGATGGTGCGGCCCGTGTTGAGGCTGTTGGCGTCGGTGAGGGTGAGGTAGAGGCCGTAGCCCAGCGGGTACAGCACGAGGACGCCGATCACGACGGCCACCGGCGCGATCATGGCGTAGGCGTACCAGTGCTTCTGGTAGCCGTCTTTCAGACGCCGGCCGAGGCCGGGCCGCGGGGTGCGGTCACCGCGGCGCTTGCCGGTCGCGCGGTCGATGGCGACTGTCATGGTTCGACACCTTCGGAAGCGATCATCGGGAGCGATCATCGGGAGAATCGGAGGATCAGGGGTGCGGCGCACGGTCGGTGACCGCCGGGCCCCTCCCCCGGTGCGGGGGCCCGGCGGTCGGTGCTGCTACTTGCTGAAGTCCGGCACCAGCTTGGCGATCGCGGTCTCGGCGTCGCCCAGCCCCTCGTCCAGGGACTTCTTGCCGCCGGCGATCTGGGGCAGCTCGTCGTCCAGCGGCGTCCACAGGGAGCTGTACTCGGGCAGCGCCGGGCGCGGCTGGGCGGCGGGCAGGACCGTCTGGAAGCCGGCGATGCCCGGGTCGGCCTTGACCTGGGCGGTGTAGGCGTCGTCGCGGGTCGGCAGCGTGGAGTTCTTCAGGGCCACGGTCTCCTGGGACTTCGCCGAGGTCATGAACTTCACGAACTTCAGCGCCGCCTCCTGGTGGGCCTTGTCCGAACCGGCGTAGACCGAGAGGTTGTGGCCGCCGGTCGGGGCGCCCGCCTTGCCGGTGGAACCGGCCGGGACGGTGGCGATGCCGAGGTTGTTCTTGTCCTTGAACGCCGAGCCCTTGTAGAAGTTGGTGATCTCCCACGGGCCCTGGATGATCGAGGCGACCTTGCCGCTGACGAACGCCTCCTGGATGTGGGCGTAGGCGTCCGCGGTGGTGTCGGCCTTGTGCAGGCCCTTGCCGTCGAAGAGGCTCAGCCAGGTGCCGTAGCCCTTCTTCGCCGCGGCGGAGTTGACGGTGACCTTCTTGGCGTCGGCGTCGACCGTGTCGGTGCCCTCGCCGTACAGGAACGGCTGCGCGTAGTAGCCGGCCGTGGAGGCCCAGTAGCCGTCGACGCCGGTCTTGTCCTTGATGGTGGCGGCGGCCTTCTTCAGGTCGTCCCAGGTCTTGGGGGCCTCGACGCCGGCCTTCTCGAAGAGCGCCTTATTGTAGACGAAGGCGAGGGTGTCGGTGACCAGCGGGACGCCGTAGGTCTTGCCCTCGTACTTGGCCTGCTCGATCAGGTTGGGCTGGAACTTGTCCTGCTCGGCGAGGGCCTCGGTGCCGTCCAGCGGCAGGAAGAAGCCCTTCTTGGCGAAGGCGGGCGTCCAGCCGACCTCGGAGCGCAGCACGTCCGGGGCGCCCTTGGACCCTGCGGCGGTGTCGAACTTGTTCTGCGCCTGGTCGAAGGGCACGTTGACGAAGTTGACCTTGACGCCCTTGTTGGCGGCCTCGAACTCCTTGACCAGGGCCTTGTAGGTCGGCGCCTCGTTGGTCGCGTTGGAGGTGTCCCAGTAAGTGATGGTGACCGGTCCGCCCGACTCGCTGTCGCTGTCGCCGTCTCCGCCGCACGCCGTCGCCGCCAGGGCGAGGGACGCCACCAGCGCGGTGGCCGCTATGCCACGCCGCATGAGTTCTCCTTGAGGGTGAAAGCCCGTGTGGTGCAGGGTGCGGGCCCGTCCGCCGCTCCTGCCGACCGCCGACCGCTTCGTTGCTGCCGTCGGGCGACGTGAACGTAACAGCGTTGAAAGCCCGGCGAAAGGTCTTGCTGCAAAAATGTGCAAGAGATCTCCGAAGTTATCCGGGCGTGACCTCTCGGCGACCGTCATGAGACGCTTGTTTACGGGGCCCGAGCGGTATCGGGCGGGTTGTGCAAGACTCTGCAAGCTCTTGCCGCCACTTTCTTGAGGGAGCGCGATGACGCAGCAGCCCGCGCCGGGCCGTCCGACGGGCCGTCCAACAGGCCGCCCACGGCGCCCGATCGGTGTGCAAGGCAGCGGCCGACAGGTACAGTCCACCCCTGTGACCACACGGCTTGCCGACATCGCCGCCCAGGCGGGGGTGAGCGAAGCGACCGTCAGCCGCGTCCTCAACGGGAAGCCGGGCGTCGCCGCCACCACCCGCCAGTCCGTGCTCGCCGCCCTCGACGTGCTGGGCTACGAGCGCCCCGTGCGGCTGCGGCAGCGCAGCGAGGGCCTGGTGGGCCTGATCACCCCGGAGCTGGAGAACCCGATATTCCCGGCCCTGGCCCAGGTCATCGGGCAGGCGCTGACCCGCCAGGGCTACACGCCCGTCCTCGCCACCCAGACGCCGGGCGGCTCCACGGAGGACGAGCTGACCGAGATGCTGGTCGACCGCGGGGTGGCCGGCATCATCTACGTCTCGGGGCTGCACGCCGACACCACCGCCGACATGCAGCGCTACGAACGGCTGCGCGCGCAGGGCGTGCCCTTCGTCCTCGTCGACGGCTTCTCGTCGCAGGTGCAGGCGCCGTTCATCTCCCCCGACGACCGGGCCGCGATGAGCCTCGCGGTCACCCACCTCGTCTCGCTCGGCCACACCCGGATCGGACTGGCCCTCGGGCCCAAGCGGTTCGTGCCGGTGCAGCGCAAGATCGAGGGCTTCGTACGCACCGTCCAGGACCAGTTGGGGCTGAGCGCCGAGACGGTGGAGAAGGAGCTGGTCCAGCACTCGCTGTACACCCTGGAGGGCGGCCAGGCGGCGGCCTCCGCGCTGATCGGGCGGGACTGCACGGCGGTGGTCTGCGCCAGCGACATGATGGCGCTGGGCGCGATACGCGCGGCCCGGCAGCTGGGCCTGGACGTGCCCAAGGACGTCTCGGTCGTCGGTTTCGACGACTCGCCGCTGATCGCCTTCACCGACCCGCCGCTCACCACGGTCCGCAAGCCGGTCCCGGCGATGGGTCAGGCGGCGGTGCGCACGCTCCTGGAGGAGATCGGCGGGACGCCCGCGCCGCACAGCGAGTTCGTGTTCATGCCGGAGCTGGTGGTGCGCGGTTCGACGGCGTCGGCGCCGGGCGAGCGCGGCCGCCCCTGACCCCCGTGGGGGTGCCGGCTCCGGGGCGGATGCGGGTCGGTTCCACCTGAGGGATGATCGGTGGAAGAAGGCTTTTCTGGCAGACTTCATGCCTATGGGTGACGCGACCGTGAGGACTCGGGAACGCCTGCAGGACGGCGTTCCGCACCCCGTCGCCGGGACGACGGGGAAGCGCCTCCTGTCCCGGCTGCGAGCCCCGCGCCGACCGCGCCTGTGGTTCGAGATCCTGCTGATCGCGCTCAGCTACTGGACGTACTCCCTCGTCCGCAACGCGGTGCCGGAACAGCGGACCGCGGCCCTGCGCAACGCCGACTGGATCTGGCACGTCGAGCAGCAACTGGGCATCGCCGTCGAGGAGTCCGTCAACCACGCGGTCAACTCGGTGACTTGGCTGGTCGTGGGCATGAACTACTACTACGCCACCCTGCACTTCGTGGTGACTCTGAGTGTCCTGGTGTGGCTCTTCCGCAGCCATCCCGGCCGCTACGCGGCGACCCGGCTGGTGCTCTTCGCGACCACGGGGGTCGCCCTCGTCGGCTACTACCTGTACCCGCTCGCCCCGCCCCGGCTGATGAACGGCGGGCACTTCGTCGACACGGTGATGGTCCACCAGACCTGGGGGTCGATGGCGTCGGGGGACCTGAAGAACATGTCCAACCAGTACGCCGCGATGCCGTCGATGCACATCGGGTGGTCGGTGTGGTGCGGGCTGACGATCTTCGCGCTGGCTTCGGTGCCGTGGGTGCGGGTGCTGGGGCTGGTGTATCCGGCGCTCACGCTGGTGGTGATCGTGGCGACGGCGAACCACTTCTGGCTGGATGCGGTAGGGGGTGTGCTGTGTCTGGCGTTCGGGTACGGGGTCGCTGCCGCTTGGTACGGGCGGCTGCCTTACGCGTTGCCTCGTCTGGTGCCGGTCGCTGCGCGGCGGGGGAGGGTGTGGTTGCCGGGGCGGGCCTGAGGGGTGCCCGGGGCGAACGTGGCCGGGGGTGGGTGCGCAGCCCGGCGTGGCGGGGTGCCGCTGCGCCCACCCGTGCCGCCCCAGCGGCACGACTGCCCGCAGCGGCGGCGAGGGGCTGTAGCCGCTACGCGTAGAACAGGTCCTCCACCACCGTGCGGGCCCTTCGGGCCGTGCGGCGGTATTCGTCGAGCATGTCGCCCGCGTGGCCCGAGCCGTGGCCCAGGTAGCGGCCCACGGCCGCCAGCTCGCGCGGGTCGGTGGGGAAGGTGTCGCCGGCCCGGCCGCGGACCAGCATCACCGCGTTGCGGACCCGTGTCGCCAGCACCCACGCCTCGTCGAGCGTGGCGGTGTGCTCCTCCGAGACCAGCCCGGCGTCCCGGGCGGCGGCCAGCGCCGTGCGCGTCCCGGTGGTGCGCAGCCCGGCGATCTCGTGGCCGTGCCGCAGCTGGAGCAGCTGCACGGTCCACTCCACGTCGGAGAGACCGCCCGGCCCCAGTTTGGCGTGCAGCTTGGGATCGGCCCCGCGCGGCAGCCGCTCGGACTCCATGCGGGCCTTGAGCCGCCGGATCTCCCGTACGGCGTCCTCCCCGAGCCCGCCCGCCGGGTAGCGCAGGGGGTCGATCAGCTCGATGAAGCGCCGCCCCAGCTCCTCGTCCCCGGCGACGAACTCGGCCCGCAGCAGGGCGTGCGACTCCCACCCCAGTGACCAGCGCCGGTAGTAGGCCTCGTAGGACTTCAGGGTCCGCACCAGCGGCCCGGACCTGCCCTCGGGCCGCAGGTCGGCGTCGATCAGCAGCGGCGGGTCGGCGCTCGGCACCTGGAGCAGGCGGCGCATCTCGGAGACGACCTTGTTGGCGGCGTCGCCCGCCTCCCGCTCGGCCACGCCGTCGCGGGGCTCGTGCACGAACAGCACGTCCGCGTCCGAGCCGTAGCCCAGCTCGTGTCCGCCGAAGCGGCCCATGCCGATGATCGCGAACCGGGTCGGCAGGACGTCGCCCCACTTGTCCCGCACGACCGCCCGCAGCGTGCCCGCGAGCGTCGCCGCCGTCAGGTCGGACACCGCGCCGCCGACCAGGTCCACCAGGGCGCCCTGGTCGGCCTCGACGGGCTGCGCCTCGGTGCCGTAGGAGCCGACGATGTCCGCGGCGGCTGTGCGGAACAGCTCCCGGCGCCGTACGCCGCGCACCGCGGTGACGGCCTGTACGGCGTCGTCGGCGCGGCGGACCGCGGCGAGGGTCTCCTGCTCCAGCTGGGCCCGGCCGCGCGGCCGCAGTCCCCCGGCGACGCCGTCGCCGAGCAGCGCGACGGCCTCCGGGGCCCGCATCAGCAGGTCGGGGGCGAGCCGTCCGGCGGAGAGCACCCGGGCGAGGTTCTCGGCGGCGGCGCCCTCGTCGCGCAGCAGTCTGAGGTACCAGGGGGTGGTGCCGAGCGCGTCGGAGACCTTGCGGAAGTTGAGCAGCCCGGTGTCCGGGTCGGCCGAGTCGGCGAACCAGCCGAGCAGCACGGGCAGCAGGGTGCGCTGGATGGCCGCCTTGCGGGTGACGCCGGACGCGAGCGCCTCCAGGTGCCGCAGGGCGGCGGCCGGGTCGGCGTAGCCGAGGGCGACCAGGCGCTCCCGGGCCGCCTCGGGGCTGAGCCGGGCCTCGCCGGGGGCGAGCTGGGCGACGGCGTCGAGCAGCGGCCGGTAGAACAGCTTCTCGTGCAGCCGGCGGACGACGGAGGCGTGCCGCTTCCACGCGCGCAGCAGCCCGGTCACCGGGTCGGTGCGCAGGCCCAGCGAGCGGCCGAGGCGGCGCAGGTCGGCCTCGTCCTCGGGGACGAGGTGGGTGCGGCGCAGCCGGTGCAGCTGGATGCGGTGCTCCATGGAGCGCAGGAAGCGGTACGCCTCGTCGAGCTGGGCGGCGTCGGTCCGGCCGACGTAGCCGCCCGCGGCGAGGGCCGCCAGGGCGTCCAGCGTCGTGCCGCTGTGCAGGGAGGTGTCGGCCCGTCCGTGCACCAGCTGGAGGAGCTGCACGGCGAACTCGACGTCCCTGAGGCCGCCGGGCCCGAGCTTGAGCTGCCGGTCGACCTCGGTGAGGGGGATGTTCTCCACCACCCGGCGGCGCATCTTCTGCACGTCCGGGACGAAGTTCTCGCGGTCGGCGGCCTGCCACACCAGGGGCTGGAGGGCGGCGACGTACTCGGCGCCGAGGCCGGGGTCGCCGGCCACCGGGCGGGCCTTGAGCAGCGCCTGGAACTCCCAGGTCTTGGCCCAGCGCTGGTAATAGGCGACGTGGCTGCTGAGGGTGCGCACCAGGGGGCCGTTGCGGCCCTCGGGGCGGAGGTTGGCGTCGACGGGCCAGATGGAGCCCTCGACGGTGGTCTCGGAGCAGATCCGCATCATGTGCGCGGCGAGCGAGGTCGCGGCCCGGATCGCCCTGGCCTCGTCGGCGTCGGGGCCCGCGTCCGCCGCCTCACCCACGAAGATGACGTCGACGTCGGAGACGTAGTTCAGCTCGTGTCCGCCGCACTTGCCCATCGCGATCACCGCGAGCCTGCACCGCGCGGCGTCCTCGGGCGCGGCGGCCTCGGCGAGGGCCAGGGCGGCGCGCAGGGTGGCGGTGGCGAGGTCGGCCAGCTCGGCGGCGGTCTCGGCGACGTCGATGGTGCCGCACACGTCGCGGGCGGCGATGGACAGCAGGCAGCGCCGGTAGGCGACGCGCAGGGACACCGGGTCGGTGGCCTCGGCGAGCCCCCGCTCGAACTCCTCGACGCCGCGGTGCAGGTCGCGCGGCTCGTACGTGACGAGGGCCTGCCAGTCCCCGGCGTGCCGGGCGAGGTGGTCGGCGAGCGCCTCGGAGGCGCCGAGCACACCGAGGAGACGGTCGCGCAGCGGCTTGGCCGCTATCAGGGTGTCCAGCAGCTCCTGGCGGGCGGTGGCGTCGGGCTGCGCCTCCAGGAGCCGTACCAGTCCGTGCAGGGCGAGGTCCGGGTCGGCGGTGGCGCCCAGCGCCTCCAGCAGGACGGGATCGGCGCGCAGCTCGGCCAGCTCGGCGCCGTCCAGCAGCCGTTCGGCGGCCGAGGGATCGGTGAAACCGTGCCGCAGCAGTCGCGTGAAGGTACTGCTCCTGCGCCCCGGCGCCGTCATCTCGGCCTCCTGTCGGACTGCGGGGCACACGGGCCCGGGTGGGATGGGATCAAGGTCGTACGGGCTGAGCGTAGCCGGGGAACGGCGTGCGGGCGCCGGGACGTACCGCTCCCGCTCTCCGGTGGACCGCCCCGGACTCGTACGATATCTTGTACAAGCCGAGGAAGGGAGGCACTGGTATGTCCATCACCGCCAGCGAAGCCCGTCAGAATCTGTTCCCGCTGATAGAGCAGGTCAACGAGGACCACGCCCCGGTGCACATCACCTCCCGCAAGGGGAACGCCGTGCTCATGTCCGAGGAGGACTTCACGGCGTGGACGGAGACGGTGCATCTCCTGCGTTCGCCGAGGAACGCCCGCCGGCTGCTCGACTCCATCGCGGAGGCCGAGGCGGGCGACGCACGGCGGCGCGAGCTGATCGACCCGGACGCGGAGCGGGCGTGAGGATCACTTTCACGTCCCACGGCTGGGAGGACTACGTCCACTGGGCCGAGAGCGACCGGAAGGTGACCAAGCGGATCAACAGACTGATCGCCGACATCGCCCGTGACCCGTTCAAGGGCGTCGGCAAGCCGGAGCCGCTCAAGGGCGACCTGTCCGGCTACTGGTCACGGCGCATCGACGACACGCACCGTCTTGTGTACAAGCCCACCGATGACCAGCTGGTCATCGTCCAGGCGCGCTACCACTACTGACACCCGCCCGTACGGACCCGACACCCGCGACCGGCGAAAGCCGAAGCCGAAGCCGAAGGAGTCACGCCATGGACTTCACGCTCGAAGTCATCCCGCTCCCCGTCACCGACATCGACCGCGCCCGGGACTTCTACCGCGACAAGGTCGGTTTCCACGTCGACATCGACCAGGAGGTCATGCCGGGCATGCGGATCGTGCAGCTGACGCCCCCGGGCTCCGGCTGTTCGGTCGCCCTCGGCGACGCCATCTGGGACATGGCGCAGGGGCAGACCCGGCCGGAACCGGGCTCGTACCAGGGCCTCCAGCTCTGCGTCGCCGACATCAAGGCGGCCCACGCGGAGCTGACCGCCCGTGGTCTGGAGGTCTCGGAGCCGGTGCAGTACGCCCCGGACGACGGCGCCACCTTCATGTACTTCAAGGACCCCGACGGCAACGGCTGGGCGATCCAGGAGTACCGGCGCCGGGTGGCGGAGCCCCTGCACAAGGTGCTGGCCGACCTCCAGCACAAGGGCTAGCCGGTACGCGGGTCCCGTCGCGCCTCAGCCGCGCTCCCGCCAGCGGTTGGTGACCGGCAGGCGGCGGTCCTTGCCGAAGCCCTTGGGCGAGATCTTGGTGCCCGGCGGGTACTGCCGCCGCTTGTACTCGGCGGTGTCCACCATGCGCAGCGTCCGCGTCACCAGCTCCCGGTCGTACCCTGCGGCCACGATCTCGTCCGCGCCCCGGTCCCGGTCGACGTACAGGGCGAGGATCGCGTCCAGCACCGGGTAGTCCGGCAGCGAGTCGGTGTCGACCTGGCCGGGGCGCAGCTCCGCGCTCGGCGGCTTGGTGATCGAGTTCTCCGGGATCGGCGGGGTCCGGCCGCGGTCCCGGGCCGCGCGGTTGCGCCACTCGGCGAGCCGGAAGACCGACGTCTTGTACACGTCCTTGATGGGTCCGTACGCGCCCACCGAGTCGCCGTACAGCGTCGAGTAGCCGACCGCCAGCTCCGACTTGTTGCCGGGGGCCAGCACGAGGTGGCCCTCCTGGTTGGAGAGCGCCATCAGCAGCGTGCCGCGCAGCCTGGACTGGAGGTTCTCCTCCGCCAGGCCGGTCAGCTCCAGCGCGCCCGTGTACGCGTCGAACATCGGCTCGATGGACTCGGTGCGGTAGTGGAGGCCGGTGCGCCGGGCCAGCTCGGCCGCGTCGTCCCTGGAGTGCCCGGAGGAGTACTTGGACGGCATCGAGACGCCGTACACGTGTTCCGCGCCGAGCGCGTCGCAGGCGATCGACGCGACCAGCGCGGAGTCGATGCCGCCGGAGAGCCCGATCAGCACCGAGCGGAAGCCGTTCTTCGTGACGTACGCGCGCAGGCCGGTGACGAGCGCCGAGTAGACCTCCTCGTCGTCGTCCAGCGGCTCGGCGTGCCCGCCGGACCGCCACGGCTCACCCGCGGGCACCGTGTCCGCCGCCTCCTCCGCTTCGGAGAGCACCACGCGGTCGATGCGCAGGCCGTCGTCCACGACGCCCGTGGGCGGCTCCGCCTCGGCGGCCGGCAGGTCGAGGTCCAGCACCATGCAGCCCTCGGTGAACCGCGGCGCCCGGGCCAGGACGGTCCCGTCCCGGTCTACGACGATCGAGTCGCCGTCGAAGACCAGCTCGTCCTGCCCGCCGGTCATGGCGAGGTAGGCGGTGGTGCACCCGGCCTCCCGCGCTCGCCCCCGCACCAGCTCCAGCCGGGTGTCGTCCTTGTCCCGCTCGTACGGGGAGGCGTTGACGGAGAGCAGCAGCCCGGCCCGCGCCGAGCGGGCGGCGGGCACCCGGCCGCCGTCCTGCCACAGGTCCTCGCAGATGGCCAGCGCCACGTCCACGCCGCGCACCCGCACCACGGGCAGGGTGTCGCCGGGCACGAAGTAGCGGAACTCGTCGAAGACGCCGTAGTTCGGCAGGTGGTGCTTGGCGAAGCTCAGCGCCACCTCGCCGCCGTACAGCACGGCCGCCGCGTTCTGCGGGGCGCCGGCGGGCTGGCCGTACCTCGGCTGCGCGGTCGCGGAGCGGTCGAGGTGGCCGACGACCACCGGGACCCCGCCGAGGCCCTCGTCCGCCAGCCGTGCCGCGAGGGAGCGCAGGGCGGCGCGGGACGCCTCGACGAAGGAGGACCTGAGGGCCAGGTCCTCCACCGGGTACCCGGTCAGCGTCATCTCCGGGAACGCCACCAGGTGCGCTCCCTGCCCGGCCGCGTGCCGGGTCCGGCGCAGGACCGACTCGGCGTTGGCGTCGATGTCGCCGACGGTGGAGTCGATCTGGTTCAGGGCGAGTCGTAGTCGAGGCACGGACCCCACTGTAATCGTCAGAACGACGCAATGGGGCGACGGATGTGTTACCGCCCGATGTCCGGGACCTCACGCACGCCGTCTCAGCTCCGCGGTTTCGCGCCCCGCTCGGCCAGCAGGTCGGCCATCAGCCGGATCTCCGACTCCTGGGACTCCACCATCCCCCGGGCCAGCCGCTGCTCCACGCCGACCGTGCACCTCTCGACGCACCCCTTCGCCATGTGGACGCCGCCCTTGTGGTGCTCGGTCATCAGCTGGAGGTAGTAGACCTCGGCCTGCTTCCCGTCCAGCGTCCCGAGCTTGTCCATCTCGGCGTCGGTGGCCATCCCCGGCATCAGCGAACCCTCCCCGGCGGAGGGCGCGTCGCCCATGCCCATCCAGGTCATCGGCGGGTCGGACGACACCTTGGGCAGCGCCCACAGGTCGAGCCAGCCGATCATCATGCCGCGCTGGTTGGCCTGGGTCTGCGCGATGTCGTACGCGAGCCGCCGCACCTCCTCGTCGTCGGTGCGGTCGCGCACGATGTACGACATCTCCACGGCCTGCTGGTGGTGGACCGACATGTCCCGCGCGAACCCGGCGTCCGCGGAGTCGGCGGCCGGGGTCCTGCCGCCGCCGTCGTCCCCGGCGACCGCGTAGGTGATCCCGCCGGCCGCGACGAGCACCGCGGCCGCGGCCCCCGCGATCCAGCCGGCCCGTTTCGCGGTCACTGGGACAGCCCGTTGGTGCACGCGGCCCCCGGCTCGGGGGTCTGCTGTCCCTGGACGAACTTCTCGAAGAACTTGTCCACGTTCGGGTCGTCGGCGCCGGTCACCGTGCGCTGGTGCCCCCAGGCGGACAGCATGATCGGGTCCTTCTGCTTGTCGTCGGGGCTCATCAGCGAGTACGGCGTCTTCTTGACCTTGGCGGCCAGCTTCTCGACGTCGGCCTCGGGCGCCTTGTCGGTGTACGTCACCCAGACGGCGCCGTGCTCCAGGGAGTGCACGGCGTTCTCGTTGTTCAGCGGCTTGGTGTAGACGTCGCCGTTGCAGTTCATCCAGACCTGGTTGTGGTCGCCGCCGACGGGGGGCTCGACGGGGTAGGTCACCTTCTTGGTGACGTGGTTGCGCCCCAGGTCGCCCTTCCAGGTCCGTACGCCGTCCGCACCGGTCTCGAACTTGCCGGAGGTCTTGCCGTCGGAGGCGGTGTCGCCGGAGGAGTCGTCGGACTGCGACCGGACGAGGAAGACGCCGCCGACGACGAGACCGGCGACGACCACGGTGCTGAGCGCGACCGTGAGGATCCGGTTCCGGCGGTTGCGGGCCTCCTCGGCACGCCGCATCTCGGCTATGCGGGCCTGTCGCGCCGTGTTGCTGCTCTTCTTGGCGGAACCCATGGGGTGTTGCCCTTCTGGGAAGACTGCTGGAGACGGACGAGCGTGAGGTCCGCTGATCGTAATGGCGCGGGGCCCGTCCTTCGTAGGGCGGGCACAGGATCTGTCCCGGCCGGATCCCCGGAATGGCCCGATCGAACACGTGGCCTCTACGCTGCGGTCACGGGGTGGGCCGGCCGACGGAGGTCCGCAACGCACACGTAACGGCGCCGTGGTGTGATGCTCAAGTGCCCGACCGCCTCCCGCCGTACCGGAGACAGGCGGCCTGACCAGCAAGGATGGGGAAGCGGAAGATGGACAAGCAGCAGGAGTTCGTGATCCGGACGCTGGAGGAGCGCGACATCCGGTTCGTACGCCTGTGGTTCACGGACGTGCTGGGCTTCCTCAAGTCCGTCGCCGTGGCCCCGGCCGAGCTGGAGCAGGCCTTCGACGAGGGCATCGGCTTCGACGGCTCCGCGATCGAGGGCTTCGCCCGGGTCTACGAGTCCGACATGATCGCCAAGCCGGACCCGTCGACGTTCCAGGTCCTGCCGTGGCGCGCGGAGGCCCCGGGCACGGCCCGCATGTTCTGCGACATCCTGATGCCGGACGGCTCGCCGTCCTTCGCGGACCCGCGCTACGTCCTCAAGCGGGCCCTGGCCCGCACCTCCGACCTGGGCTTCACCTTCTACACCCACCCCGAGATCGAGTTCTTCCTGCTGAAGGACAAGCCGGTCGACGGCTCGGTCCCGACCCCCGCCGACAGCTCCGGCTACTTCGACCACACCCCGCAGAACATCGGCATGGACTTCCGCCGCCAGGCGATCACCATGCTGGAGTCGATGGGCATCTCGGTGGAGTTCTCCCACCACGAGGGCGCCCCCGGCCAGCAGGAGATCGACCTGCGGTACGCGGACGCGCTCTCCACGGCCGACAACGTCATGACGTTCCGCCTGGTCATGAAGCAGGTCGCCCTGGAGCAGGGCCTCCAGGCCACCTTCATGCCGAAGCCGTTCTCGGAGTACCCCGGCTCGGGCATGCACACCCACCTCTCCCTCTTCGAGGGCGACCGCAACGCGTTCTACGAGTCCGGCGCGGAGTACCAGCTCTCCAAGGTGGGCCGCTCCTTCATCGCGGGCCTGCTCCGCCACGCCGCCGAGATCTCCGCGGTCACCAACCAGTGGGTGAACTCCTACAAGCGCATCTGGGGCGGCACCGAGCGCACGGCGGGCGCGGGCGGCGAGGCCCCCTCCTACATCTGCTGGGGCCACAACAACCGCTCGGCCCTGGTCCGGGTCCCGATGTACAAGCCCGGCAAGACCGGCTCGGCCCGCGTCGAGGTCCGCTCCATCGACTCCGGCGCCAACCCGTACCTCACCTACGCGGTCCTCCTCGCCGCCGGTCTCAAGGGCATCGAGGAGGGCTACGAACTCCCGCCGGGCGCCGAGGACGACGTCTGGGCCCTCTCCGACGCGGAGCGCCGCGCCCTGGGCATCGAGCCCCTCCCCCAGAACCTGGGCGAGGCCCTGGCCCTGATGGAACGCAGCGACCTGGTCGCCGAGACCCTGGGCGAACACGTCTTCGACTTCTTCCTCCGCAACAAGCGGCAGGAGTGGGAGGAGTACCGCTCCCAGGTGACGGCGTTCGAGCTGCGGAAGTCGCTGCCGGTGCTGTAGGGGCCGACCCGGCGGCCCTCCCTCGGGAGGTTCGGAAACTAGTGCCGCTAGCCAATGAGGCAACGCTAGCGCTACCAACGCTTCATTGTCTAGCGGTGCTAGGATCGAGTCATGTCGGTACAGGAACGCAAGCAGCGGGAACGGGCGGAGCGCGAGCGCCTCATCGTGGCGACGGCCCGTGAACTCGCCGAGCAGCAGGGCTGGGACGCGGTCACCACCCGCCGGCTCGCCGAGCGGATCGAGTACAGCCAGCCCGTCCTCTACAGCCACTTCCGCGGCAAACGCGAGATCATCGGCGCCGTCGCCCTCCAGGGCGCCACCGAGATGGCCGTGGCGGTGCGGGCCGCGACCGCCGCCGCCGACGGCCCGCGCGCCCGGGTGCACGCCCTTGCCCGTGCCTACCTCGCCTTCGCCGAACGCAACCCGGCGGTCTACGACGCCATCTTCCAACTCGACGGCGGCCTGGCGTACGCGCGGGAGGACACCCCCGAACCCCTCAAGGACGCCTTCGCCGCACTGATGGAGAGCCTCCGCGAGGTCGCCGGGGACGGCGTCGAACCGGGGCTGTTCACCGAGGTGTTCTGGGCGTCCCTGCACGGGGTGACGACCCTGACCCGGTCGGGACGGCTGCCGCCGGAGGAAACCGAGCGGAGGGTGCAGCTGCTGGTGGACCGGCTCGCCGTGGTCTGATCCGGGGGCAGGGGGTGGGCGGGCACGCTCAGTGAGCGGTCTTCGTCGGGACCTTCCACAGCCGGACACCGCTGTCCTTGGCGGCGTCGGCCTCGGTGGTGCCTGGGGCGGCGGTCTCCTCGGGGCTGCCGCCCCCGGTGGTGGTGCCCGCGAGGAACCGGCCGTCCGGGCTGAAGGCCAGCTCGTTGATGTCGGCGCCGAAGCCGGTCTCGTCGTCGGCCAGGATGGCGCTGGGCTTGCGGTCGGCCAGGTTCCACAGGAGTACCCGGCCGTCGGCGGTGACGGCGAGCGTCCTGCCGTCGGGGCTGAACGCCAGGTCCCGGGCCTCGGTGACGAAGCGGTGGCTGAGGGTGGCCTTCAGGCGGCCGGTGGCCACGTCCCACAGCCGTACGCCGCCGTCCTGGCCGCCGGTGGCGAGGGTCTTGCCGTCGGGGCCGAAGGCGACCGCGTAGGTGATGTCCTCCAGGGCGAGGGTGTGGCGCGGGTCGCCCTGGCCGTAGGGCCGCGGGTCGAGCCGGGTCAGGTCCCACAGCTTGGCCGGCTCGTTCTCCACCTGGTGGCGCTGGTCGGAGAAGTCGCCTACGGAGGCGAGCGTCCTGCCGTCCGGGCTGAACGCCAGGTCCGTCGCGTGCAGGTTCTGCGACAGGTGGGCGCGCGGGTCCTCGCTGCGGCTGCCGAGGTCCCACAGGTTGGCACCCGCGCTGTCGCCCAGGGCGATCCACTTGCCGTCCGGGCTGAGGGCGAGGGAGTAGGCCGATTCCTCGATGCGGCGGACCTCCCGGCGCCGGGCCACGTCCCAGACGCCGACCAGGTGGGTGCCGGTCCTCGTGACCAGGGTCTTCCCGTCGGCGCTGAACGTCACGCCGACCACGCGGCTCGGGCCGTACCAGCCCTTCTCCACGAGCGTGGCACGCACCTTGCGGGTGGCGGCGTTCCACAGCCGCACCTTCCCGTCCTCGCCGCCGGTCGCGAGCGTCTCACCGTCCGGGCTGAACGCGACGCCGCTGGTCCCCTTGGCGAAGATGTCGGTCGCCGCGACCACCGGGTACGGCTGCTTGTTCTTCGGGCTCTCCTCCGACGAGGGCAGCAGCGTCACGACCAGGACGACGACCAGGGCGATGGCCCCGACGACGCCGAGCAGGGCGGCGTACGGCGGTGTGGACGGGGTTCCGGGGCCGGCGTCCGGGGCGGTGGCGGTGGGCGCGTCCGGGCCGGTCGCCGGGGGCGCGGAGACGACGGTGGGCGTGCGGCCGTCGTCGAAGTCCCCGTTCGCCGCCCGGCCGCAGAGCCGGATCACCTCGGCGGGCGTCGGCCGCCGGGCCGGGTCCTTCTCCAGGCAGAGCGCCACGACGCCGCGCACGGACTCGGGACAGCCGTCGAGGTCGGGGGCGGCTTCCAGGATCCGGTACGCCACGCCGTGGTCGCTGCCGCCGCCGAACGCGAGCCGTCCGGTGGCGGCGAAGTGGGCGACGAGGCCGAGCGCGAAGACGTCACCGGCCTCGGTGACCTCCTGCCCCCGGATGTACTCGGGTGCCATGTAGGCGGGCGTTCCGGCGCGCATCCCCGTGGCGGTCAGCGCGGTGACGTCCGCGGCGCGGGCGATGCCGAAGTCGATGACCTTGGGTCCGTCGGCGGTGAGGACGATGTTGGAGGGCTTCAGGTCGCGGTGGATCACTCCGGCGGCGTGGATCGTCTCCAGCGCCTCGGCGACCGCGGCCGTCAGCGCGAGCACCTCGGCGGCGGGCAGCGGCCCCCGTTCCCCGACGGCCTGCTGGAGCGAGGGCCCGGGGGCGTAGGCCGTGGCCAGCCAGGGCTCGTCAGCCTCCAGATCCGCGGCGACGACCGGCACGGTGTAGAGACCCTGCACGCGCCGCGCCGCCGCGACCTCCAGCGCGAACCGCCTGCGGAACTCCGGGTCGGCGGCATACGCCCGGTGGACGACCTTGACGGCCACGGCGCTCCCGGCGGGCGTGCGTCCGAGGTAGACGCGGCCCATCCCGCCCTCGCCCAGCAGCCGCTCCAGCCGGTAGGGGCCGATCTCGGCCGGTATGTCACCGGTGGCCGGGTCCGACCTACGGTCCGTCATCCCGCGAGCCCTTCGGTGGATGCGGTGCAGCGGATCATGACTCCCCCAAGTCTCTCCTCGACGACGGCCCGCGGCCCGTGGGCGGCGAACCTGCGCCCGGATCATTCCACAACCGGTGTGGCACACCCCAGGGCCGGGGTCCGGCCCCCGGACCGGTCCCGGAAAACCCGTGAATCTCCACAGAGTTCATCGGCGACCGCACCTACACTGCCGTCCACATCGCGCAACGGCCGGGGGAAAGGGAGCTCGTGGTGCGGGAGTGCTGGTTCTGCGGGGAGGCCACCGCACCGTCATGGCACGACCACGTCCTGGGGTTGCACAAGGACGCGGAGACCTCGATGACCCCGCTCATCATCGTCCTGCGCTCCACCTGGCGGATGGAAATCGTGTCCGTGCCACGCTGCGCCCGCTGCCACACCGGACACCAGATAGAACGGACCGCGGCGGTACTCTCCCTCGCCGCGCTGATCGCCTACGCCGCCAGCGGGCAACTGGACCGGCTGCTGGGCATCCTGTCGTCCTCGACCGGGGAGCGGGTGGCCGCGGCGGTCTGGGCGGCCGTCGCCTGCCTGCCGGGGCTCGCATGGATCGCGATCCGCCTGGGACGGCTGCCGTGGCGGCGCCTGGCTCCCCGCCGCGTGGGCTACGCCCGCCACCACCCGGAGTACTTGGAGCTCCGGGCGGACGGCTGGAAGCCCAGGGCGGGACCTCTCCACTACTGGCGAAGCCCGCCCAACCCCCATCATCCTCCGCCCGCGAATCGCCCCCGGCGGCTGATCGGGGGCTCCTTCGAGCTGCTCGGAGCAGCCTGCGGAATCGCCGTCCCCGTCGCCTATTTCACCGGTTACGAAGAACTGGCCGGAGTCCTCATCGCGGCAACGGCCGGGCTGCTCTTCGTGGCCTCGAAGATCAAACCCGAGGACTGACCGCGTCCGGCCAGGCCACGAACGTCGTCCACGTCGCCGATTCCACGGCGAGGCGGGGGCCG
The DNA here is from genome assembly GCF_042730645.1 of Streptomyces sp. NPDC059906. Classification (NCBI taxonomy): domain Bacteria; kingdom Bacillati; phylum Actinomycetota; class Actinomycetes; order Kitasatosporales; family Streptomycetaceae; genus Streptomyces; species Streptomyces sp. NPDC059906. Next base: position 34,632 of record NZ_JBHWKU010000032.1, on the reverse strand, counting down.
TCGGGGCGCTTGGAGTCGCGGATGTGGATGGTGGCGGGGGATATCGCGACCTCGACGCAGTCGCTCGGGTTACTGCTGTCGCTGTAGCTGCTCGTGAACCAGAGCAGGTCGGTGGTGTCTTCAGGCTCGCCGTTACGGCTCATGTCTCCCTCAGCAGTTGTTCGATGAAGGCGTTTGACTCCCTGGCGGTCAGAGCCTCGGCCCGGATGATTCCATAGCGCAGTTCGAGGATGCGCAACTGACGGGGATCGGTGACGGGACGGTTGTCGAACTCGTCATCGGCCCGGCCCACGGCCGTGCCGTCCCCGAACTTGAGCACTTGGATCCGTCCCCCTGTTCCCGGGTGGTCACCGCGGGACGTCGGCATCACCTGAACCTCGACGTGCCGCAACCGCGCCACCTCCAGCAGGTGTTCGAGCTGCCTGAGCAGGACCATCTTGCCGCCTACGGGTCGCCGCAGCGTCGCCTCCTCCTGGACAAAGCTGAGTTCCGGAGCCGGATCCCGCTCGAAAATCGCCTTGCGGGCCATCCGTGCGGCGACCGCCCTGTCCAACTCTCCCTCCGACAGCGCCGGGCGCCGCGTGGCCAACAGGGCCCGGGCGTACTCCTCGGTCTGGACGAGACCGTGCAAGTTGTGGGTGGCGTACGAGAGGGACTCGACCGCCTGCGACTCCATCTTCGCCAAGTCCCGGACGTGCTTCGGGTACCGGACCCTCTTCACGTCCTCCCACGCCGCCGCGATGAGCCCGCCCGCGTCGAGAACCTGGTCCGCCTTCTCCAGGTACTCCCGGCGAGGGATCCGCTTCCCGCCCTCCACCTTGTAGACGAGATCCTCGCCGTAGCCGACCGCCACTCCGAAGTCGCCCACCCGCATCCCCACCGCCTCGCGGCGCAGCTTCAGCTGCCTGCCCACGGTGGTGAGGACGGCCACGCCCCACTCGTCGTCCGGGTCGACCTCCCAACCCGGCTCGTCCGCCTCGCCGTTCACCGGCAACCGCACCCCTCCGCCGTACGCGTCCTGTCGCGACACATATTCAAGGTAGGCGGGCGAACTACGTCGAGTGACGGAATACGGCCACCCTGTCACCCGGACGTGCCGCACAGCCCCCGCTCCACCGCGTCCATCGCCCCGCGTCGACGCCGTGGTCGTACTGGGACCGGCGGAGCGAGTGCGCGCGGTGGTCCCCGAGACGGCCGAGGTGCTCTCCGGTGCCGGCCGGCACCGCGCCGACGCGGACGCCGCCAACGACCGGGAGTCCCTGGACAACACCCTCGTGGTGGCCTCCACGTTCGCCTTTGTTGTGGTGCAGCGGCGCCCCGGACGGCAGGTGCGCCGTATGGTCCGCGCCGAGGCCCTGCTGGTGGGCTGCCTCGCGTCGGCGCTCGGCGGGGCGTCGGGACTGCTGGGCACCAGGCCGCTGACCGGCCTGTTCATCGCGATGGACATCGCACCGCCCTGGTTCGCTGTGGAGATCTCCGCGCGCCCGGGAGTGCTCGCGCCGCTCGGGGCCGCCGTCCTGACGGGGCTGCTCGTGGCCCTCTGCGGTGCGGTGGCCGCCGCGCGCCGGGCCTCGCGGGTACGGCCGGTGGAGGCGCTGCGGGAGGGTCCGGCCGAGGACACGGCGGTGCCGCCCGGGACGCGGGGTTCCGGGCGGGGGTCGGGGCGCCGTACGCCGTCGTGCCGCAGGACGGGACGCGCGGGTTCAGCCCGCGGGTGGCGCGGGTGGCCGGGGTGCGCGTCGCGGCGCCCGTGCCGGCCACCGTCTACTTCCCGGACGGGGACGGGCGGTTGGCGGAGAGACGGGCTCGCGGTGGCGTCCGCGCTGCGACGCCGCGCCGCCTGGCCCTCCCGTCGGTCCGCGCCCACGGGTCCCTCGGTAGGGTCAGGTGGTCGCCACCAGCATCTCCTCGCCGCTCGACGTGCCGAGTCCGTCCGTCCGGTCCGCGAAGTACCGCTCGTTGAGCATCGCGGCCGACACGTGCCGGGCGTCCCTGAAGCCGGCGTCGCGGGCCATGGCCAGCATCTCCGGCGGGGTGAAGAAGCTGAGGAACGGCGTGCCCGCCGCGCCGGCGCCCTTGCGTGCGGCGCCGAGTTCCGCCTGCCGCTCCGGTTCCAGCCGGTCCGGCGGCAATTGGAACGTCATCGCCAGCGTGGAGCCCGGGGCCAGCGCCGCGATCCCCCGCAGTGTGGCGGCGTTCGTCTCCCTGGTGAGGTACATGGCGACGCCGGTGGACGCCACCACCGTCGGACGGTCCGCGTCGAATCCGGCGGCCGCGAGCCGGTCCCACCAGGACTCGCCCGCCTCGAAGTCGACCGGGACCAGGCTCAGCCGGTCGGGGACGCCGAAGCCCAGTTCGGTCAGTCGGCGGCGCTTGAAGGCCTGGGGGCCGGGCCGGTCGACCTCGAAGACACGGAGACGGGCGGCGATGTCCGGCCTGCGCTGGGCGAAGGTGTCCAGTCCGGCGCCCAGGAGCACGTACTGGCCGACGCCCCGCGCCGCCTGCTCGACGACCAGGTCCTCGACGAAGCGGGCCCGCGCCACGATCGCGGCCCGGAACCAGCCGGTCGCGGCCGGGTCCATGTCCGCGCGGCGACGCCAGTCGGGGCCGGGGTCGGCCAGCCGCAGACCTACCTCGTCCTCGATCACGCGGGGCGGCGGGTCCGCCTGGACGTGCAGCGCCCGCCACAGGGCCACCCGCACCGCGGTGTCGTCCGGTTCCGCCGTTCGTTCGCCGGCCATGAGGCCACTCCCTTCGGTTCGGGCGGTCAGGTCCGTGCCGGGGCCTGGAGGCTCCACAGCCGCCCGTCGGGGTCGCGGACGGTCATCTCCCGGGTTCCGAAGTGGGTGTCCGCGAACGGGGAGACCACCTCGGCACCGGGGGCGGGGCGGAAGTCGTCCGCGTCGGCCACCTTCAGCACGAGCCGCACCTCGGGCTCCTTGTCCTCGGGGACCTCCGCGATGAAGAGGTAGGGGCCGTCGCCGTTGCGCAGTTGGCCGGAGGCGTGGTCCGTCGCGAACTCCAGCTCGTATCCGAGCCCCTGCCAGAACTTGGCCGCCCTGCCCCAGTTGTGCGTCTCCAGGAACACGGCCTCAATGCCTTCGGTCGTCATGTCAGCTCTCCTTGTCGGACGGTTGCTCGTTCTCCGCGCGGGGGTCGTCGAGATAGGCGCGCAGCGCTTCGGCCACCAGGGCCGACAGTGACAGCTCCGACTCGATGGCACGGTGTTTGACCTGCTTGATCAACCCGATCGGCAGGTACACGTTGAACTGCTTCACACTCTCGTCGTCGCCCACGGAGCCATGCTAGCAAACTAGAAACTTAACAACCTGACAATCTAGTCAGGGGAGAGCCGGTGCGAGGCGTTTGACCTCGCGCAGGGTGGGGGCCGTTTCGATGCTCTGGATGCCCGGCAGGGGGCCGATGTGCCGGTCGATGTAGTCGTAGAGGTCGGCGGGGGTGCGGAAGACTCCGGAGGCGACCAGGTTGGAGGGGCCGGTGATGGCGGCGGCGAAGGCGATCGCGGGGTGGGTGGCGAGGGTCTCCCCCACGGTGCGCAGGTGGGCGGGGGCCACGTCGAGCCAGAGCTGGGTGGCCATGTGGTAGCCGAGCAGCTCGGGGTCGAAGTCGACGGAGAAGCTCAGCGCCCCTTCGGTGCGGAGCCGGTCGAGGTGGCGTTGGACGCTGGAGGGTGAACGCCCGGCGGCCGCGGCGAGTTCGGGCAGGGTGGCGCGGCCGTCCCGGGCCAGCTCGGCGAAGAGGACGCGGTCGGTGGCGTCCAGCGTCAGCGGGGTGGCCGGAGCGCCGGAATCCACCGCGGGGGAGGCGGGGCGGAAGCGGGTGGCGTGCCAGGTGCTGGTGGTGCCGACGAAGATCCGCATCATGCAGTGCGCGCTGACGGACAGGACGTGCGGGGTGCGGGGGAGTTTCCGCAGGAGGAGGGCGTTGCGTTCGTCGGTGCTACGGGTGTTGACCGCGCAGTAGAGCTCGGTGCCGCCGGAGGCGAGGGTGACCCAGGTGGTGTCGGGGCGGCGGGCCAGGGCGTCGGCGATGGTGCCGGCCGCGTCGGGGGTGCAGCGCAGCCGCAGCAGCCAGCGGACCAGGCCCAGGCGGTCGGGCACGGGCTGGCCGACGATGCGCAGGCCCAGGGAGCGCAGGCGCTGGTAGCGGCGGGCGACGGTGCGTTCGGAGACGTCCAGCCGGAGGGCGAGGCGGCTGAAGGGCGTCCGGCCGTCGAGCTGGAGTGCCTCCAGGAGTTGCGGGTCGAGCTGGTCCAGGGCGCCGGAATCCACCGCCGTACCTCACTTCTGAGCCGGAAGCTTGCATCGACAAGGCTATGGCTGGGTGTCCTGCGCGACGGCCAGCACAGTGAGCGGGTCCTGTCCCGCCTCACCTCTCCGGGAGCCTGTGTCATGCGTATCTGGGGGCCGTTGGCCGCCGTCTGTCTGGGCACGTTCATGTTGCTCGTCGATGTCACGATCGTGCTGGTCGCGCTGCCGTCCATGTCGGAGTCCCTGGGCTCCTCGCTCTCGCAACTCCAGTGGGTCGCCGACGGCTACGCCCTCGCGGTGGCCGCCACCCTGCTCGGCGTGGGCATGATCGCCGACCTGCACGGGCGGCGGCGCGTCTACGTGGCGGGCCTGGTCGTGTTCGCGCTCGCCTCGGTGGTCTGCGCGCTCTCACCGGACATGGGCTGGCTGATCACGGCCCGTCTGGTGCAGGGCGTGGGGGCCGCGGCGATGTTCACCACCACCCTCTCCCTGATCAGCACCCTCTACTCGGGGCGGCGGCTCGGGCTCGCCTTCGGGATCTGGGCGGCCGTCGCCTCCAGCGCCTCCGCGCTGGGTCCGATCCTGGGCGGGCTGCTCACCCAGGGCCTGGACTGGCGGTGGATCTTCTACGTCAATGTTCCGGTCACCGTCCTCGCCCTGGTCATGACCTTCCGCTACGTTCCTCGTTCCCTCCCCGCCCGGGACTCCGCACGGCGTCCGGACCTGCTGGGCATGGTGCTCTTCGCGCTCGGCGCGGGCGGATTCGTCTACGCGCTGACCGCTTCCCACGCGCACGGCTGGGCCTCGGCGGGCACGACGGTGCCGCTGGCCGCGGCGGTGGCGGCGTTCGCGGGCTTCGTCGCGGTGCAACGGCGCAGTACGCATCCCCTGCTGGACCTGTCGTTGTTCCGGCGTCCGGCATTCACCGCCGCGATGATCACGATCGCCGTCGGCGAGGGCGCGGTGTACGGGATCCTGCCGTACACCTCGATCTGGCTGCAGTCGGTCCAGCGCCTCTCCCCCGTCGGCGCCGGTCTGGTCGTCCTGCCCCACGCGCTGGCCGCGGCCGCGGTGGCGGTCCTGAGCGGTCGGTTCGTGCCCAGGCCCACACCCCGCGTGGGCGCGACGCTCGGCCTGTTCCTCGCCGGGCTCGGCACCGGGATCGAGGGTTTCCTGGGCCCCGACTCCGGCTGGCCCGCCCTGGTCGGCGGCCTGGCCCTGAGCGGCGTCGGCATGGGGCTGGTGTTCCAGGTCGCCGCGTCCCTCGCGCTGGGGTCCGTCCCCGCCGAGCGGGCCGGCATGGCCTCCGGCACCTACAGCACCTTCGAACAACTCGGCTACGCCTTCGGGGTCGCCGTCTTCGGGACCCTGGCCGTCTCCTCCATGGCCCGCTCCCTTCAGGGGCGGGTCGCCGATCCGGACGGCACCGCGCGGGTGCTCTCCGGCGGCGGGGCCGACGCCTTGCTCGACTCGGCCCCGGCCGGGCAGCGGGGCGGCTTCCAGGAGACCCTGCACGCCGTGTTCGCCACCGGTCACAACACCCTCGCGCTGAGCGCGGGCGCCCTCGCGACGGCCTGCGCGGCCCTGGTGTTCTGGCTCACCCGCCGCCCGAACGGGTCGGCGAAGGGCGGTGCCACGGGGGAGTCCGCCGCCGTACCGGCCACGCGTTAGGCGGGCGCCCGGCACCGGAGACGGCGGGGCACCGAGGGCGTCACGACGCCTCCCGGGCCCCGCAGTCAGCGCCGTACGGCCATGCCGCTCCGGGCCGGGGGCCCGCCGGTCCGGGCGGTGCGAGCAGTCCGGGCGGTCCGGGCGGTCCCGGGCGGCCTCACCGCCGTACCGCCTCCACCGGCTCCGGCACGTGCCCCGCGACCACGCGCTCGCGGCCGGGGGCCGGGGCGAGGGCCGCGCGGCGGCGGTCCACCGTCCATGCCGTGGCCGCGACCGCGAGGCCGAGGACCGCCAGGGCCGCGCCCGCCGTCGCCGGGGAGGTGGCCCCGAATCCGGCGGCCAGGGCGAGTCCGCCGATCCAGGCGCCGCCCGCGTTGGCGAGGTTGAAGGCGGCCTGGTTGGCGGAGGAGGCCAGGGAGGGGGCCGCGGCGGCCTTCTCCATGACCATCAGCTGGAGGGGCGAGCCGGTGACGAAGGCGGCCATGCCGAGCAGGGCCACCGACACGGCCGCCGTGACCGGCGTACGCATCAGGAGGGGGAACAGGGCGAGGACCACGACCAGGGAGGCGAGGCCCCCGAAGAGGGTGCCGCGCAGGGAGTGGTCGGCGAGGCGGCCGCCCAGCAGGTTGCCCGCGGTGGCGCCGACGCCGAAGAGGGCCAGCAGCAGCGTCACGCTGGTCTCGGCGAACCCGGCGGCGTCGGTCAGCATCGGCGTGATGTAGCTGTAGGCCGCGAAGAGCGCGCCGAAGCCCGCGACCGTCGTGCCGAGCGCCAGCCAGACGGGCAGGGAACGCAGGGCGGCCAGTTCGCCGCGCAGGCCGGTGGCGGGGGCGGGGGCGCTGTCGCGCGGGATGAGGAACGCCAGCGCCGCTATCGCCGCCACGCCGATCGCGCTCACGCCGAGGAAGGTGGCCCGCCAGCCGAGCTGCTGGCCCATGGCGGTGGCGGCCGGGACGCCGACGATGTTGGCGACGGTGAGGCCGAGGAACATCAGGGAGACGGAGCGGGCCCTGCGTTCCGGCGCGACCATGCCGGTGGCGACGACCGCGCCGACGCCGAAGAAGGCGCCGTGCGGCAGGCCGCTGACGAAGCGGGCGGCGAGCAGGGAGATCTCGCCGGGGGCGACGGCCGACAGGGCGTTGCCCACCACGAACAGCGCCATGAGGGCGATCAGGACGGCGCGGCGGGACATCCGGGTCGTGGCCGCCGCGAGCAGCGGGGCGCCGATGACGACGCCGAGCGCGTAGGCGGAGACGAGGTGGCCGGCGGTGGGGATGGAGATGCCCAGGTCGTCCGCGACGTCGGGCAGCAGGCCCATCATCACGAACTCGGTGGTACCGATGCCGAAGGCGCCCACGGCAAGGGCGAGCAGGGCCAGGGGCATGAGGGGGTCTCGCCTTTCGAGAGCGGGGTCGCGTACGGGAGGCCGGGAGGGCCGGGCGGGGACGACTGTATGTTCCCGTACGGAACAAAGACTCTCAGGGCAGGTATTCCGCAGACGAATTCTAGGAAGCCGTTGTGTCGACCTTCACACGCGCGGCGATCGGCAGATGGTCGCTGCCGGTCGCCGGGAGGGTCCAGCTGGTCGTCGGTTCCACGCCGGTGACCAGGATCTGGTCGATGCGGGCCATCGGGAAGGACGCCGGCCAGCTGAAGCCGAAGCCGTCGCCCACGGCGCCCTGCGGGGAGCGCAGCTGGGAGGTGATCGCGGTGAGCGAGCGGTCGTTCATGGTGCCGTTGAGGTCGCCCAGCAGGATCTTGCGGGGCAGCTTCTCGTCGGCGATGGCCTCGCCGAGGGCGTCGGCGCTCTTGTCCCGCTGCCGCGCGGTGAAACCGGCCTCCAGCTTCACCCGTACGGAGGGCAGGTGGGCGACGTACACCGCGATCGGCCCGGAGGGTGTGGCGACGGTGGCGCGCATCGCGCGCTTCCAGCCCAGCTCGATGTCGACCGGCTTCACCCCGCTGATCGGGTACTTGCTCCACAGCCCGACGGTGCCGACGACCGCGTGGTGCGGGTACTTGGCCGCCAGCGCCTTCTCGTACGTCGGTACGGCGGACGCCTTCAGCTCCTCCAGGGCCATCACGTCCGCACCGGCGGCGGCGACGGCACGGGCGGTGCCCGCCGGGTCGGCGTTGTCGGCGTTGACGTTGTGCGTGGCCACGGTGAGGTCGCCGCCGGAACCGGTCTTGGCGAAGAGCAGGCCGCCGAAGAGGTTGAGCCACACGCAGACCGGCAGCACCAGCGCGATCAGCGCCGTCGCCGACTTGCGGACCAGGGCGATCACCAGCAGGACCGGGATCAGCAGGCCGAACCACGGCAGGAAGGTCTCGGTGAGGCTGCCGAGGTTGCCGATGGCGTTCGGGACGTGCGAGTGGGCCGCCATGACCGCCGCCAGGAGCAGCGCGACCGCGGCCGTGACCAGGCCCCGGCGCCAGATCCGCCGGTCGCCGCGCCAGCCGCTGACCACCCGGTCGAACAGGCGCCGAATCCGGGGCTCCCGGCGCTCGGGATCCGAGCCGCCGCCGTCCGTCTCCGTCATGTACGCCTGCTGCGCCATACCGTTGCCTCACTGCCTGCTGTGCACACCGTCGCCCCCTGTGACTCAGCACCATAGGGGATGATCGGTTCCGATCCCGCCGCCCTGGACGGCCGTACGGACACGAGGACGTACGGGCCGTCCCGCGGAGTTCCGCCCTGTGCCGGGACGGGCGGCTCTGTGACACAACGGGCACATTTGACCCCATGAGCCACGCACTGCCCCCGTACCAGAGCCCGTGACCGGGGTCCCCTAGCCGTCGGGGCGCGACAAGTGCCACCATGGAAGGGATCCGGGGACGCCGTCAGGGCGCCTCGAGATGACATGAAGGAGCCGTTGCCATGACGCAGCTTTCGGCTGCCCAGACGCCGCAGCGCACCCCCGCCGACGGGAGCAGGGCGCTGTACGGGGGCAGGATCAACCGCCGTATCACCGTCCGGGACATCACCGCCGCCAAGGAGCGCGGCGAGAAGTGGCCCATGCTCACCGCGTACGACGCGATGACCGCCTCCGTCTTCGACGAGTCCGGCATCCCGGTGATGCTCGTGGGCGACTCCGCGGGCAACTGCCACCTCGGCTACGAGACCACCGTGCCCGTCACGCTGGACGAGATGACGATGCTCTCGGCCGCGGTCGTCCGGGGCACCGGCCGCGCCCTGATCGTGGGCGACCTGCCCTTCGGCTCCTACCAGGAGGGCCCGGTGCAGGCGCTGCGCTCGGCGACCCGGCTGGTCAAGGAGGCCGGGGTCGGCGCGGTCAAGCTGGAGGGCGGCGAGCGCTCGCACGAGCAGATCCGGCTGCTCGTCGAGTCCGGCATCCCCGTGATGGCGCACATCGGCCTCACGCCGCAGTCCGTGAACTCCATGGGCTACCGGGTGCAGGGCCGCGGCGAGGAGGCGGCCCAGCAGCTGCTGCGCGACGCCAAGGCGGTCCAGGACGCGGGCGCCTTCGCGGTCGTCCTGGAGCTGGTGCCGGCCGAGCTGGCCGCCGAGGTGACGCGGACGCTGCACATCCCGACGGTCGGGATCGGCGCGGGCCCGGACACCGACGCCCAGGTGCTGGTGTGGACCGACATGCTCGGGCTGACCGGCGGGCGGGTGCCGAAGTTCGTCAAGCAGTACGCCGACCTGCGCAAGGTCATGGGCGACGCGGCGAAGGCGTACGCCGAGGACGTCGTCGGCGGCACCTTCCCCGCGGACGAGCACTCGGTCCACTGAGAGACCATCGCGGTACGACACCGGCCCCGCCGATCTTCCCCCGTCGGCGGGGCCGGGTGCTTCCCCGGGCCGGGATGTCGGCGGGGTGTCGGCGGGGCCGGGCGGCTGTCGGTGGGATGTCGGCGGTTTGTCGGTGCCCCCTGCCATCGTCTGGGGCATGAAGCGAATCGACGACATCCCCCCGGCCGCGGACACCGCGGTCACCGTGCGGGGGCTGGTCAAGCACTACGGCGAGACCAAGGCGCTGGACGGCGTCGACCTGGACGTGCGCGAGGGCACCGTGATGGGCGTGCTCGGTCCGAACGGCGCCGGCAAGACCACCCTCGTACGCATCCTGTCCACCCTCATCACCCCCGACTCCGGCCAGGCGCACGTCGCCGGGTACGACGTCGTACGGCAGCCCCGGCAGCTGCGCCGCGTCATAGGGCTGACCGGGCAGTACGCCTCCGTGGACGAGAAGCTCCCCGGCTGGGAGAACCTCTACATGATCGGCCGGCTGCTCGACCTCTCCCGCCGGGACGCGCGTGCCCGCGCCGACGAGCTGCTGGAGCGGTTCTCGCTCACCGAGGCGGGCAAGCGGCCCACGTCCACCTACTCCGGCGGCATGCGGCGCCGGCTCGACCTGGCCGCCTCCATGATCGGGCACCCGGCCGTGCTGTTCCTGGACGAGCCCACCACCGGTCTCGACCCGCGCACCCGCAACGAGGTGTGGGATGAGGTCAAGCGCATGGTCGGCGACGGTGTCACCGTGCTGCTCACCACCCAGTACATGGAGGAGGCCGAGCAGCTGGCCTCCGAGCTGACCGTCGTGGACCGCGGCAAGGTCATCGCGAACGGCGGCATCGAGGAGCTGAAGGCCAAGGTCGGCGGCCGCACCCTGCGCGTCCGCCCGGCCGACCCGCTGCAACTGCGCCCGCTCGCCGCCTATCTGGACGAGCTGGGCATCACCGGGCTCGCCAGCTCCACGGTGGACACCGAGCGCGGTGCCGTGCTGGTGCCGATCCTCAGCGACGAGCAGCTGACGGCCGTGGTCGGCGCGGTCACCGCGCGCGGCATCACCGTCTCCGCGGTCACCACCGAACTCCCCAGCCTGGACGAGGTCTTCCTGTCCCTCACCGGCCACCGCGCCAGTGCCCCGCAGGACCCCGCTCCCGCCCCCGACGACGCCCGCGAGGAGGTCGCCGTATGAGCGCCGCCACCACCACTCCAGCCGCCACCGCCACCCCTGCCGCGCTCGCTCCCGACGCGCGGATCTCGCTGCGCGCGCACGTGCGGCACACCGGCGCCCTGGTCCGCCGCAACCTGCTGTGGATCCGGCAGGACCCGGAGTCGATGTTCGACGCCCTGCTGATGCCGATCGTCTTCACCCTGCTGTTCGTGTACGTCTTCGGCGGCTCGATCGGCCAGGCCCTGGGCGGCGGGCAGGACGGCTATGTGCAGTACGTGATCCCCGGCATGATCGCGATGATGAGCATGACGCTGTCCCAGGGCGTCGGCACCGGCTTCAGCCAGGACTTCAACTCCGGTGTCATGGACCGCTTCCGGTCGCTGCCGATCGGGCGCGGCTCGGTGCTCTTCGCGAAGATCGCGGTCGAGATGGCCCGGATGCTGTTCGCCACCACGGTGCTGATGATCGTCGCCGTCCTGGTCGGCTTCGACATCGACCACTGGGCCGGACTGTTCGCGGCGGTGGGCCTGTCCGCGGTGTTCGCCTCCTCGATCATGTGGGTGTTCCTCACCCTGGGCGTGGTCCTGAAGAACGCGCAGTCCGTGCAGGCGATGGGCTTCATGGTGCTGTTCCCGCTGCAGTTCGGCTCCTCGATCTTCGCGCCGACCCAGTCGATGCCGGGCTGGCTGCAGTCCTTCACCGACTACAACCCGCTGTCCACGCTCGCCGACTCGGCGCGCGGACTGATGGTGGGCGGCCCGGTCGCGCACGACCTGTGGATCACGCTCGGCTGGGCAGCCGCGATCACCGCGGTGATGGCACCGATCGCCATCCACAAGTTCCGTACGAAGACCTGATCCGCGCACGTGCGGCACGCGTCAGACGAGGGCGACGGCCTCCTGCGGGGAGAGCCGGCCGCCCTCGGCGTACGCCGCCTCGTACGCCTCGCCGCCGAGCGCCTCGCGGACCCGCTCGACGGCCCGGCCGCGCGCGTCCCGCTCCATGCCCGTCGACACGTGCCCCGGCGGCAGCATCGCCTCGGCGGCGCCCAGGCACCGGGCGCCGTCCGCGGCCCGCTCTCCGCCGTCCAGGCGGGCCAGGGCCATCGCGCCGATGGTCAGGTACGCCGAGCGCATGTGCGGGGCGATGGCCGCGGACAGCGGATCCTCGGCCCGTTCCAGCGACTTGCGGATCCGGGTCAGGCACTCCTCGTGCCGGTCCTCCAGCGTGGCGAGCCACGCCTCGGCGGCGAGGATGAAGGCGTCGAAGACGACGAAGTGGGCGATGGAGAACTCCTCGCGCAGCAGCCGCAGTTGCTCCCCCGCCTCGGCGGTGCGGCCGGTCATGCCCAGGTGTCCGGCGAGGAACAGCCGGGCGGCGGGCATCGCGCCGTTGTGACCCGTCCCGACCGTACGGTCGAGCACCTCCCGCAGGACGCGCTCGCCCCGTTCCGTGTCGCCCGCCTCCAGGAGCACGCTGCCCAGGCGGGCGTCGAGGATGTCCACCTGGGCGTGGGCGCCGAGCCGCTCGGCGTGCTGGGCGGCGGCCCGGTAGTCGGCGGCGGCCAGCCGGTACTCGCCCACGCGCTCACGGGCCTCGGCCCGCCCGGAGAGTGCCTCGGCCATGCCCCAGGCGTCACCGAGCCGGTCGTAGATCTCCAGTGACTCGTCGGCGTCGCGGACCGCGTCGCCCGCCCAGTCGGTGCGGTTGGCGAGCATCTGGGCGCGCATCTGCAGGCCGCCGGCCAGCTCCCACTCGTAGCCGGGGGTCTCGCGGCAGGTGCGCAGGGTGGCGTCCATGATCTCGCGCAGCCGGTCCATGTCACCGGTGAGCATCACGGAGTAGAACCAGAGCAGGCCGGGGCTGGAACAGGTCTGCGGCATCCCCGGCTCGTAGGTGCCCGCGATGACGCGCAGCTTGCGCTGGGCCGCCGGGTTCTGCCACGCGTCCAGCTCCGTGTCCATGCAGGCCAGATGGGCCAGGTGCACGCCGCGCCGGGCCTCGGCGAGGACCTCGCCGGTCATCGGGGGCGGGGCGGACGTGCAGCGCTCCCACACCGGCCGGGCGGGGGTGCCGGGTTCGGCGAAGGGGTCCGGGCCGAGTGCCATCACCTCGACGAACCAGTTCCGGGCCTCCACCCGCAGGTCGCGCATCTGCCAGTACCAGACCAGCGACAGCGCCAGGCACAGCGCCTCCTGCTCGTCGCGCTCGGCGACGGCGTGGCGCAGGGCGGTGCGCAGGTTCTCGTACTCGCGCTCCAGCCGCTCGATGGCGGCGAGCTGCCGCGCGCCGCGGAGCAGCGGGTCGGTGGTGCGGGCGAGTTCGCGGTAGTACGTCAGGTGGGCGCGGGCCGCGGCGGCGCGTCCGCCGGTCTCGTCGAGGCGCTCGCCCGCGTATTCGGCGACGGTCTCCAGGAGCCGGTAGCGCATGCCGTCGCCGGTCAGGCGGTCCGTCACCGGCGCGGCCACGACGAGGGACTTGTCGACGAGGGAGCCGAGGGCGTCCAGTGCGGCGGGCCCGCACACGGCCTCGGCGGCGGCGAGGTCGCAGCCGCCCGCGAAGACGGACAGCCGCCCCAGCACCTCGCGTTCGTCGGCGTCGAGCAGGTCCCAGGACCAGTCGACGACCGCGCGCAGCGTCTGCTGGCGGGGCAGCACGGTGCGGCTGCCGGAGGTGAGCAGGCGGAAGCGGTCGTCGAGCCGGTCGGCGATCTGGCGCGGGGTGAGCATCCGCAGCCGGGCGGCGGCCAGTTCGATGGCCAGCGGCAGGCCGTCGAGGCGGCGGCAGATCTCGGCGCAGGCGGCGGCGGTCTCCTCGTCGGCGTCGACGCGGAAGCCGGGGCGGGCGGCGGCGCCCCGGTCGGCGAGCAGCCGCAGCGCGGCGGGCTCGGGCAGCGGCTCCACGGGGCGCAGCGACTCCCCCGGCACACCGAGGGGTTCGCGGCTGGTGGCGAGGACGGTCAGGTGCGGGCAGCGGGCGAGGAGTTCCTCGGTGAGGCGGGCGGCGGCGTCGACGACGTGCTCGCAGTTGTCGAGGACGATCAGCATGCGGCGCCGGCCGCAGTGCTCGACCAGCCGCTCGACGGCGGTGTCCTGCCCCTCGGAGGCGGTGACGGCCCGCATCTCCTCGGCACCGGCGCGGTAGAGCACGGTCTCGCGGGCGCCGACGGCGGTCAGCACAGCCTCCGGTACGTCGGCGGGGTCGTCCACGGGGGCCAGCTCGGCCAGCCACACCCCGTCCCGCGCGACGTCCCCGGCCCCTTCTGCGGCCTCCTGCGACAGCCGGGTCTTCCCCGCACCGCCGGGCCCTAGCAGGGTGACGAGCCGGGTGGCCGCCAGATCGGCACGCAGTGTCTCCACGTCGCCGTCCCGCCCGACGAAGGAGGTGAGCCGGGCGCGCAGGTTGCCTCGGGGGCGGGATCCCTCCGGGACGGGTGCGGCGGCGGACCCGGGCGCCGCGGCGGCGGATCCCGGCGGCACCGCCGGCACGGGCACCGCCGCACCGGGCGCGGGGGACGTGCCGGGCGCGGGGGACGTGCCGGGCGCGGGGGACGTGGTCGGCTGCTGTCCGGTGGCGGACGCGTCCGCCGGGTGGGAGGCGGGCCCCGGACCGGAGGCAGGTCCGGTACTGGGGACAGGTCCAGTGCTGGGGACAGGTCCGGTACCGGAGACAGGTCCCGCGCCGGACGCAGGTCCCGCGTCGGACGCAGGTCCCGCGTCGGACGCAGGTCCCGCGCCGTGGAGCGGCCCGGCGGGGATCCCCGGTGCCGTCTCGGAAGCTGCCCACCTGCCCGGGGCAGGACCCGTGCCGTGGGCAGGCGCGGCGTGGGACCCGGGCGCCGCCTCGGACGCGGGGCCGCTCCCCGGGGCAGGTCGCCTGCCGTCAGCACGCGCGGCCGTGGGCCCCGGCGCCGTACCGGAGGCGGGCCACCCCTCAGCGGCAGGTCCCGGTCCGGAGCCGGGCGCGGCGGCGGGTCCCGCGGCAGGACCGGACGCGGGGCCGTTGCCGGACGCCACGCCCGGGCCGGACGCGCCGTACGCCGGACCCGCGCCGTACGCCGGACCCGTGCCGGACGGCCGGCCGGGGCCGGGTGCCGGGGCGGGCGAAGGGCTCAGCAGCTCCGCGTGGAGTGCCCGCAGCTCCCGCCCCGGGTCGGTGCCGAGGCGGTCGGCGAGGAGGCGGCGTACGGACTCGTAGGCGGCCAGGGCCTCGGCGGTGCGGCCGGTGTCGCGCAGGGCGCGCAGCCGCAGCGCCTGGAGGGGCTCGTCCAGGGGGTGGCCGTCGCACAGGGCGGTCAGCTCGGGCAGGGCGTGCTCGGCCTGCCCGAGGTCCAGGGCGGCGGTGTGGCGGGCGCGCAGGGCTTCGAAGTGCCGGGTCTCCCAGCGGGCCGCCTCGGCGGTGCGGTCGGGCAGGTCGGCGAGGACGGGCCCGCGCCACAGCGCGAGCGCGTCGTCGAGCACGACGGCCGCCTTGGCCGGGTCGCCGTCGGCGAGGGCGCGGGTGCCCTCACCGGCGAGCCGGTCGAAACGGTGCAGGTCGACGTCGTCGGGCGCGGCGGCGAGCCGGTAACCGCCGTCGGCCGAGGCGACCGAGTCGGCGCCCAGCGCCCGGCGCAGCCGCCCGACCAGCGCCTGCAGGGCGCCCGTCGCGTCGGCGGGCGGGTCCCCGGCCCAGACCTCCTCCACCAGCAGCCCCGTGGGAACGGCGCGGCCGGCCCGGAGGGCGAGCACGGTCAGCAGGGCGCGCAGCCGCGCCCCGCCGAGCGGGACGGCCGTGCCGTCGGGACGGAGTACCTGTGTGGTGCCGAGGATGCGATAGCGCACGGGCCCATTGTCCCCGCTGCCGTCGGAGCCGGTCACCGGGTTTTGTCCGCGCGGCGTGGCCGACCCCGCGCCGCCCCTCTCCCCAGCCCCGGAACCGTCGGCCCCGCACGAGACGTTCTCCCCGTGCGCCCGGTACGGTCGGGCGGTCCCGCACCCCCGCGGGTGCCGTCACGCGTGCCCGACAGTCAGGGAGTTCCATGTCCACCGCCACCGCCCGTCCCAGCGACCGGAGGATCAGTCCCGTCTTCCTCGGGATCGTCGCCGTCGCCGCGGTCACGGGCTGGGCCACCTGGAGCGGCTTCGCCGAGCAGCCGGGTCTCGCCGTGTTCCTGTTCGTCACGGCAGCGTGGGTCGTCTCGCTGTGCCTGCACGAGTACGCGCACGCCCGCACCGCGCTGCACAGCGGGGACATCTCGGTCGGCGCGAAGGGCTACCTCACGCTGAACCCGGTGAAGTACACGCACGCCCTGCTCAGCATCGTCCTGCCCGTCCTCTTCGTGATCATGGGCGGCATCGGGCTGCCCGGCGGCGCCGTCTTCATCGAGCGCGGGCGGATCCGGGGGCGGTGGCGGCACAGCCTCATCTCGGCGGCGGGGCCGCTGACGAACGTGCTGTTCGCCGTCGTGTGCACGGCGCCGTTCTGGCTGGACGCGCTGGACGGCGTACCGCGCGACTTCCGGCTGGCGCTGGCGTTCCTCGCGCTGCTCCAGGTCACGGCCGCGATCCTGAACTTCCTGCCGGTGCCGGGCCTGGACGGCTACGGCGTGATCGAGCCCTGGCTGTCGTACAACGTGCGGCGGCAGGTGGAGCCGCTCGCGCCGTTCGGGCTGCTGATCGTGTTCGCGCTGCTGTGGATCCCGGCGCTCAACGGCGTGTTCTTCGACGCGATCGACGCGCTGCTGCGGGGCCTGGGGATCGGCGAGGTCGACACGTACTGCGGCTTCGAGCTGTACCGCTTCTGGCAGACCGACCCGCTGTGCACGCCGGGCGGATGACGCCGCTCGGCCGGTGACGGACTCAGCCGGTGACGGACGTGGACGAGGCGGCGCGGCGGGCGTCCCGGCCGCGCTTGGCGTAGTACCAGCACATGTTCGACGACAGCCCCGACAGCAGCACCCACACGACGCCGATCACGACGCTGCCCTGCACGAAGGAGACGACGGCGGCGGCCACGGCGAGTACGCAGACGACCAGGGCGTAGAGGGCGAGGCGGGGCATGGGAACGGCTCCTGTCGGGGGGACACTGGTACCGACCAGTGTCCCCCATCGCCTCATACGTCCGTGACGCGGAGCCCGGCGTGCGCCTTGTAGCGGCGGTTGACGGAGATCAGGTTGGCGACCAGCGACTCGACCTGGTGGGCATTGCGCAGCCGCCCGGCGAAGACGCCGCGCATGCCGGGGATGCGCCCGGCGAGGGCCTGCACGATCTCCACGTCGGCGCGCTCCTCGCCGAGCACCATCACGTCGGTGTCGATCTCGTCGATCTCCGGGTCCTGGAGGAGGACCGCCGAGAGGTGGTGGAAGGCGGCGGCGACCCGGCTGTCCGGCAGCAGGGCGGCGGCCTGCTCGGCGGCGCTGCCCTCCTCGGGCTTGAGCGCGTAGGCGCCCTTCTTGTCGAAGCCGAGCGGGTTGACGCAGTCGACGACGAGCTTGCCGGACAGTTCCCCGCGCAGGGTTTCGAGGGTCTTGCCATGTCCGTCCCACGGTACGGCGACGATCACGACGTCGCTGCGGCGCGCGGTCTCGGCGTTGTCGGCGCCCTCGACGCCGTGGCCGATCTCCTCGGCGGCGGCCTCGGCGCGCTCGGCGGCGCGGGAGCCGACGATCACCTTCTGGCCGGCCTTGGCGAGGCGGTACGCGAGGCCCTTGCCCTGCGGGCCGGTGCCGCCGAGCACGCCGACGACCAGCCCGGAGACGTCGGGCAGGTCCCAGGGGTCCTTGGCCGGGGCCTTGGCGGGGGCCTTCTGTGCAGCACTGTCGGTAGAGGTCATGGGCCGACCCTACGTCCGCGACGGCCTGCCCAGGGGTACGGGTCCCGCCCGCCGGAAGGCGGTCCCCGGGCCGGGTGAATCCGGGGCGAACGCCGGACCGCGCGGAGGGGGTTGCGGCAGGATGCGGCCGCATGGACGCCGTACGGGTCGCGCTGCTGCGGGAAGTGCTCGCCGGGACCGAGTGGCTGGGGGCCACCCGGCGGTTCGCTGGGGCGCTGCGGGGGTCGGTGGTGCCGCACGGGGGCGGTCTGCTGCTGGTGGGCACCCCCGAGTACGAGCCCTGGCACCTGGCGGCGCACCTGGTGGACGAGGCCGCCTGGTCGGGGACGCCGGAGCTGGCGCCGACGCTGGTCCGGCACGGGGCGCGCCCCTCGGACCCGGCGCACCTCGCGGTCGGCCTCGGGCGGCTGGCGGCGGCCCGGCGGGGCGAGACGCTGCTGGTGATCACGCCCGACGACCCCGGCGCCCGGCTCCTGGAGCGGGTGCACGACGCCCGCCGGGCGGGTGCGACGGTGCTGGCGCTGGGCACCGACCGCGAGCCGGGCGAGCGGGAGCTGACGGCGATGGCACACGAGACGCTGACCGTCCCGGACGGCGCCGAGCTGGACCTGGACACGGTGCAGCACCTGGTCAGCGCGTCGGCCGGGGAGAACGCGGTGCCGCCGCCCCGGGGCCGCCGCCGCTTCCGCGACCGCCTCTCCCGCCTCGCCGACCACCTGACGGCCCCACCACCGTCGGGCTGGTGACAGCCGGGGCCGACGCCTGACCACCCCGCCCCGCGATGACCCCGCCCCAAGACGGCCACGCCGTGGCCATGGGCCACTGCCCACCACCACCCGACCCCGGAAAGCCGCGCCCCGGCCCAAAACCACCGCGCCCCCGCCCGCAACCACCACCCGAACCGGCACCGGCACCGACACCGCCCGAACCGCGACGGCTGCGCCCTCCCCCGACCACCACCGCCGGACCGCCGCGACCACCACCCGAACCGGCACCGACACCGCCCGAACCGCGACGGCTGCGCCCTCCACTGACCACCGCCGCCAGACCGCCGCGACCACCACTCGATCCGAAACCGCCCCGCCCCGCCCGCGCCCCCGCTGATGGCCACCACCCGACCGGGGACCGCTACCACCCGACCCGATCCGGACCGCCACCGCCCGACCCGTGTCCACCGCCGCCCGCCCCGTGTCCACCGCCGCCCGGCCCAGGGCCGCCGCACACCGGCCGGTGGCCCGCGCCGCGAAAATCGGTTGCCCGGGTTCGGGCGGGGGTCGGACGATGGGCCCTCGTGACCGACACCTCCCCCGCCGACGCGCCCGCCGACAGACCCGCGGACGTGCCCGTCGGCGCGCCCACCGGACTGCGGGCGCTGCTGCCCGACCTCTCCCCCTGGCGGGCCTCCCCGGACTTCCGGCGGCTCTGGGTTTCGGGGCTGATCACGAACTTCGGGAGCTTCCTGACCTTCGTCGCGCTGCCGGTGCAGATCAAGGAGCTGACGGGCTCGGCGGCGGCGGTGGGCGCGATCGGTGCCGTGGAGCTGGTGCCGCTGGTGGTGTTCGGGCTGTACGGCGGTGCGCTGGCCGACGCCTGGGACAAGCGGCGGCTGATCCTGTGGACGGAGGCCGGTCAGGGCGTGGCGTGCGCGGCGCTGCTGGTCAACGCGCTGATGCCGAGCCCGGCCGTGTGGCCTCTGTACGTGATCGCCGCGTTCACCTCGGCGCTCGGCGCGGTCCAGCGCCCGGCCCTGGACTCGCTGATCCCGCGGATCGTGGCCCACGAGCACCTGCCGGCCGCCGCCTCGCTGAACTCGCTGCGCTGGCAGGTCGGCGGGATCGCCGGACCGGCGCTGGCGGGCGTGGTGGTGGCGTACGCGGGGCTCGGCTGGGCGTACGCGGTCGATCTGGTCACCTTCGCCGCCTCGGTGGCCCTGGTGGTGGGGCTCGCCTCCTCGCCCGCCTCGCACGAGGCGCGCAGGCCGTCGTGGGCGGCGATCACCGAGGGCGCCCGGTACGCGTGGAGCCGCAAGGAGCTGCTGGGCACCTACGCGGTCGACGTCGCGGCGATGCTCCTGGCGATGCCGCTCGCCGTGCTGCCGTTCCTGGCCGACGAGCTGGACGCCGAGTGGTCGCTCGGCCTGATGTACGCGGCGATTCCGGCGGGCTCGCTGCTGGTGAGCGTGAGCAGCGGGTGGACGTCGCGGGTGCACCGGCACGGGCGGATGGTGGTGCTCGCGGCGGCCGGCTGGGGCGTGGCGATCGCCGCGGCGGGCTTCGCCGGGAACGTGTGGCTGGTGCTGCTGTGCTTCGTGCTCGCCGGGGCGTGCGACATGGTCAGCGGCGTCTTCCGCAGCACGATGTGGAACCAGACCATCCCGGACGAGCTGCGCGGCCGGCTCGCCGGGATCGAACTGCTGTCGTACTCGGTGGGTCCGCAGCTCGGCCAGGTCCGGGCGGGCGGCACGGCCGCGCTCGTCGGGGTGCGGGCGTCGGTGTGGTCGGGCGGGCTGCTGTGCGCGGGCGCGGTGGGGGTGCTGGCGCTGTGCCTGCCGACGATGATGACCTACGACGCGCGGACGAACGAGCACGCGGTGCGGCTGCGCGAGAAGCGCGCAGCCGACGCCGCGAGCGGCTGATCAGTCGTCCCGGTCGCCGCCGGCGCTTCCCCCGGAAGGGGCGTCGTGCCACCTGGGGTCGTTCTCCCATTCGAGGTTGCGCTCGCGGGCGGTCTGCATCGCGTGCTCGGCCTCGGTCCGGGTGGCATACGGCCCGAAGCGGTCCTTGCCCGGGCAGTCCGGGCCCTCCTCGACCTTCTGGTGCTCCAGGCAGTAGTACCACTCGCCCGGTTTGCCGACCGTGCGCTTCTTGAACAGGGCCATGGGACAGCTCCTCTCGCCACCGACATGTTCCCCCATGGCCGCTGGTTAGACTCGCCGCATGTCTGGCCAGTCGCTGCTCGTCCCAGGGGAACTCTCCCCCACCCGTTCCGTGCCCGGAAACATCCGCCGGCCCGAGTACGTCGGCAAACCCGCGCCGACGCCGTACACCGGACCGGAGGTGCAGACGCCCGAGACCATCGAGGCGATGCGCGTGGCCGGGCGGATCGCGGCGCGGGCGATGGAGGAGGCCGCGCGGCACATCGCGCCCGGCGTGACGACGGACGAGCTGGACCGGGTGGCGCACGAGTTCATGTGCGACCACGGCGCCTACCCCTCGACGCTCGGCTACCGGGGCTACCCGAAGTCCCTCTGCAGCTCGGTCAACGAGGTCATCTGCCACGGCATCCCCGACTCCACGGTGCTGCGCGACGGCGACATCGTGAACCTCGACGTGACGGCGTACATCGGCGGGGTGCACGGCGACAACAACGCGACCTACCTGGTCGGCGACGTGGACGAGGAGAGCCGGCTGCTGGTCGAGCGGACCAGGGAGTCGCTGGCCCGCGCGATCAAGGCGGTCAGGCCGGGCCGGCAGATCAACATCATCGGCCGGGTCATCGAGTCGTACGCGAAGCGGTTCGGGTACGGGGTGGTGCGGGACTTCACCGGCCACGGCATCAACTCATCGTTCCACTCGGGGCTCATCGTCCCGCACTACGACAGCCCGCACGCGACGACCGTCATCCAGCCGGGGATGACCTTCACGATCGAGCCGATGCTGACGCTCGGCACCCACGAGTACGACATGTGGGACGACGGCTGGACGGTCGTGACGAAGGACCGCAGGCGGACCGCGCAGTTCGAGCACACCCTGGTGGTGACGGACTCGGGCGCGGAGATCCTCACCCTCCCCTGACCTCGCACACCCCTGGACGGCCCGCTCTCCCCGGAGGGCGGGCCGTTTCGCGTCCGGGTGGGTACGCTTTTACCGACAGCCCGTCGGCAAGCCTATTGACTTAGGTAAGCCTAACCATAGAAAATCGTGCTCATGGACTCCTTCTCGACGCTCATCCGCACCGCCTCCCACGAGCAGCACGTGGAGGCGGAGACCTCGACGTTCATGAGCGACCTGCTGGGCGGGCGGCTCGGTGTCGACGCCTACGCGCGGTACACCGAGCAGCTGTGGTTCGTCTACGAAGCCCTGGAGGCCGCCGCCGGACGGCTGGCGGCGGACCCGGTGGCCGGGCCGTTCGTCCGGCCGGAGCTGCTGCGGCTGGCCTCCCTGGAGCGGGACCTGGCGCACCTGCGCGGCGCCGACTGGCGCGCGGGCCTGACCGCCCTGCCCGCGACCGAGGCGTACGCGGCCCGGGTGCGCGAGTGCGCCGAGGAGTGGCCGGCCGGGTACGTCGCCCACCACTACACGCGCTACCTGGGCGACCTGTCGGGCGGCCAGATCATCCGCGACAAGGCCGAGCGGACCTGGGGCTTCGCCAGGAAGGGCGACGGGGTCCGCTTCTACGTCTTCGAGGAGATCTCCAACCCGGCCGCGTTCAAGCGGGAGTACCGCGAGCTGCTGGACGGTATCCGCGCCGACGACCTGGAGAAGCAGCGGGTCGTCGCCGAGTGCAAGCGCGCCTTCGACCTCAACACGGCGGTCTTCCGGGGACTGGGCGAGGAGTTCCCGCTGTCCGCCTGAGTCACCGCTCCAGGCGTACCCGCCCGCCGATCTCGACCCAGCCCCCGGGCTGCGGCGCGGTGAGGATCTGGGAGCCGACACCCTGGGTGATGTTGAGGGCCCGGCCCAGCCGTCCGGTCAGCAGCAGCGCCGCCGCACCGGTCGCCTCGTCCTCGTCGATGCCGTCGTCGCGGCCGGGGAAGCCGCGGGCCCGCACCCGGCCCGCCGCCTCGTCCTCCCACGCCCAGGCGTAGACCCACTCCCCCTTCGGGGGCACCGCGAGGTCGTCGACCTCGGCGACGGTGGCGTACTGGCGCAGCGTGCGCGGCGGGGCCCACTCGGGGCGGGCCTCGATCCAGCTGAACTCGCCGTCCAGTCGGGCGCCCACCACCCCGGCCCGCGTGACGAGTTCGGGCACGTCGAGGAGCCAGGCGGTGCCGACGCAGGGGTGCCCGGCGAAGGGCAGGCGCAGGGTGGGCGTGTAGATGTCGACGACGCCGCGCTCGGGGTCGTCCACGAACACGGTCTCGCTGAAGCCGAGTTTGGCGGCCAGCTCCTGCCGCCGCCCGGGCTCCGGCAGTACGGACCCGTCCCGGACGACGCCCAGTTCGTTGCCGTATCCGCCGTTCGGCGCGCAGAAGACCCGCAGTACGTCGTAGTCGGTCACCGGGGCATTCAAGCATCGTCCGCGGGCGGCCAGAGCGGGGTGGGGGCCTCGTCGTACGAGAGGGTGGCGAGCGCGTCCGCGTACCCGCGTTCCAGGGCGGCGCGTCGGCGTTCGGTTCCCGGTCCGGCGGGGCGCTCCGGCAGCCGGGACATCCGCTCCGCGTGCCCCTGGGCGACCGCGTCGGCCATCCGCCGCCACTCCGCCTCCTCCGGCAGCAGGGCCAGCACCACGCAGGCCGGTTCGGCGCCCTCCGCCAGCGCCGCCACCGCCCGGTCGTGCCCGTCCAGGATCAGCCAGCCGTCGAGGAAGGACACCCACCACAGCAGGACCGGGGCGAGGGTGCCGTCCCGGGCGTGCCCGCGGTACGCCTTCACGCGCGGCGCGTCGGGGGGCGAGAGCGGGCGCAGGGGCAGGACGCCGTGCCAGCCGCCTCCGCAGAGCAGTTCGAGGACGGTGTCGGGCCAGTCCCGTACGAAGTCCCCGGTCCAGATGCCGGGCGCGAACGACGCGTGTGCGGTGACCGACCAGCGTCCGTCGTGCAGCGGGCCGTGGGGGCTGTCCTCCAGCCACCGGGCGCAGCGGTGGCGCCAGTCGGCGTCCGGTGTGCGCATCGACGCGGCGCGCAGGGGCGGCAGCGGGGAGCGGTGTCCCGGCAGGCGGCGCAGGTGCAGCTCCCGGCAGCAGCCGTCGCCGTGCCACCTGGCCCGGGTGAGGGGGCGGTCGCCCAGCTGGAGCGTGGGCGGGCCGCCGTCCCGGGCCCGGACGAATCGCAGCGGTGGTGGGCCGGGGCGGCCCCGGACGTCCAGGACCAGGGGTCCCCCCGTCGCTTCCCGCACCGCCCGTTCCATACGGACAGTATCGGGCGCGGACCGCCCCGGCCCGCGGGGGATTACTCGGCGGACCGCGCCTGGCCCCGCCGCCTGCGCGTCGCGTACACCGCGCCCGCGCCGACCACGACCGCGACTCCGGCCGCCGCGCCGAGGGCGGGGCCCGGTATGTCCGAACCGGTGGAGGCGAGGCTGCCGCCGCCGATGGAACCGCCGATGGTCGTTCCGGTGCCGCCGACGGTCGAACCGGTGCCCCCGGCGGTGCCCGTGCCCCCGCCGGTGGAGCCGCCCGCCGTGCCGGAGCCGCCGCCCGTGCCGCCGGACGTGCCCGAGCCGCCGCCGTCCGGCAGTTGGGCGTCGTCGCTGAGCGCCACCGACAGGTCGACGGTGTCGAGCGCGGTACCGGCCTGGTAGAAGTCGCCGAAGGCCTTGGCGCCGGCCTGGGTGAGCGTGGCGGCGACGTCCTCGACGGTGACGACGTTCTTCGCGGCGGTCAGATCGCCGGACTTCGCCTTGAGGTCGGCCAGGACCACTCCCTCGGTCCGCACCCCGAGGCTGTTCACGTCGGCGGTGAGCTTGCCGGTGCCGCCGTCGAGGGTGGCCTTGAGGTTGCTCAGGGTCAGGTCGAGGCCGTAGGTGCCGCCGGACTGGTGGCCCTTGAAGTTGACGGCGCCCTTGAAGGTGGCGGTCAGCCTGTCGGCGTCCGTGTCGTAGGTGCCGGTGGCGTCCTTGAAGGTGAACGCGCCGTTCCCGGCGGCCTGGACGGCGCCGCCGGAGACGGTGACCCGGCCCTTGGCGATGGTGCCGACGACGTAGGCGCGGAAGGACTCCTTCACGCCCCAGCCGAGGGTGCCGTCGGCTATCTCGCCCTTGGCGGGGGCCGTGCTCGCGGGGGCCGTGGGCGAGGCGCTCGTGCTCGCCGTGGGGCTGGGGTCCTGGGTGGCGGGCGTGGTCTGCGGGTCGGTCGGCCCGGGTCCGGTGGAGTCGGTCCCGGTCGGCTCCGGGTCGGTCGGGTCGGTGGAGGGCTCCGTGCTCGGCCCGGTGGTGGGTTGCGTGGTCGGCCCGGTGGTCGGCTCCGGCGTCTTCTTGACCACCGTCAGCGGGTCCCCGGCCGCGCCCGCGTAGCTCGCGCTGCCGAGGTATTCGCCCGCCTCGGTGGTGAGGGTGGTCGCCATGTCCGTCATCGCGCGGGTCACGGCGACCTTGGCGAGCGGCACGTCGTCGCCCTTCTTGGTGGGCGTCGCGCCGGAGGTGTCGACCGTCGTCACGTCGGCGGTGATCTCACCGGCGCCGCTGTCGAAGCGCACGTCGGTGAGCGTGACCTCGAAGTGGTGCGCGGCGGAGGCGCTCACCAGCTTGCCCTGGAAGCCGAGATCGACGGCGTTCGTCGTGTGGTCGTAGGTGCCGGTGCCCCCGGTGAAGGTGAAGGCACCGTTGCCGGCGGCCTGGGTGGCGCCCTCGGAGGCGGTGAAGCTGCCGAACATGCCGACGTACGTCCGGTAGGACTGCTTGATGCCCCAGGTCAACTCGTAGTCCGAGAGCGGGGATCCGGCGGCCGAGGCGGCGGTGGCGCCGCCCAGCGTGGCGAGGGCGGTCGCGCCGAGGGCGGCGGCCGTGGCGACGGCGGCGGCGAGGGCGGTGGAGCGGCGTCGTCTGACGGGCATGGCTCGGTTCTCCTTGGGTGGTGTCGGGCTGGTGTCGGGGGTGTTCAGCCCTGCTCCGGGTCCGCCGGGGAGTCGGCGGACGCGGCGGGCCGGGCGCGGCGCCTGCGGAGGGCGACGGCCACGAGGGCCGCGGCCGCCAGCAGCAGGGCACCGGCCGCGAGGGAGACGGGAAGTGCGGGGAAGTCGCCGTCGTCGGTGGTGCTCGCGACGGGGGCGGCGGAGGCGTCCGCGCCGGTCTGCTCGGGCGCCGGGCTCGCGCTCGGCGCGGGCTCGCTGCCGAGGTCGGGCAGGGCGGGCAGTTCCGCGTCGGCGGTGAGGGCGACGGCGAGGGACACCGGGTCCATCCCGGTGCCTGCCTGGTACATGCCGCCGAAGGCCTTCGCACCGCGCGCGGTGAGCTTCGCGGGGGCCTCGGTGACCTTCACCAGACCGCCGGACGGCTTCAGTTCGCCCGCGGTGAAGGTGACCAGGGGCACCTTCTTCTCCTTGACGTCCGGGCTCGTCACGTCGGCGTACAGCGTGCCCCTGCCGTCCTCGACGACGGTCCGTACGTTGCCGAGGCTCAGGTCGAGGCCGTGGGCGCCGGTGAAGCGGACCGTGCCCCTGAAGGCGGCGGTGAGGTCGCCGTCCTCGTACGTCCCCTCGCCGCCGGGGAAGCGGAAGAGCGCGCCGCCGTCCTGGGCGCCCGCGGTGAGGACCCACTCGCCGTCGGCGATGTCGCCGGTGACGTAC
Source organism: Streptomyces sp. NPDC059906 (assembly GCF_042730645.1). Classification (NCBI taxonomy): domain Bacteria; kingdom Bacillati; phylum Actinomycetota; class Actinomycetes; order Kitasatosporales; family Streptomycetaceae; genus Streptomyces; species Streptomyces sp. NPDC059906. Next base: position 8,511 of record NZ_JBHWKU010000032.1, on the reverse strand, counting down.
TCGCGGAAGGTGCGGCGCACGCCCCAGTCGACGGCGCCGTCCCGGACCGTGCCGCCCGACGTCTTCGCGGGCTTCGGCGACTCGGCGGACGCCGAGGGGGTGTCCGACGGCTGCGTCTCCCGCTTCGGCGCGGACGCCTTCACGTCGGCGGACAGGCTCACCGGGTCCAGTGCGGTGCCGGCGGTGTAGTACCCGGCGAAGGACCGGGCGCCCTCGGCGGTGAGGGTGGCGGGGAGGTTGTTCAGGGCGACGGTGCCGCCGCCGCCCCGCATGTCGATGCCGCCGAGGGAGAGGGAGGCGAAGGGCACCTGACGGGACGTCGTGACCGCCCCGGTGTCCTTCGCCTTGCTGACGACGTCCAGGTGGAGCGTGCCGGTGGAGCCGGAGATGCTCACGGTGGGACGGCTGAGGGTGAGGTCGAGCTGGTAGGAGCCGGTTCCGGTGCGGTGGCCGAGGAAGTGCACGCCGCCAAAGAAGGCGGCGCGGAAGGCACCGGTGTCGCCGTCGTAGGTGCCGGTCGCCGAGTGGAAGCGGAACGAGCTGCCGCCGACGGTGGCCGCACCCCCGGTGAGGGAGTAACTGCCCTTCGCGACGGGCCCGGTGACATAGGTCTGGAACGAGGACTTGATGCCCCAGTCGAGCCGTCCGCCCTGCACGGTCCGGCTCTCGGCGTGTGCGGCGGCCACGGGGAGCAGCGCCGCGAGGACCGCCGCGCACAACACGGTGACCAGGGCGCGAAGACGGGCGGGCATGCGAAGTCCTCCGGATCGGGGGGCCGGTAGCGAACGAAGGTAAGGCTAACCTAAGCTCTAGCCGACTGACACTGGCGGTCTACCGGAGAGGACGGACGGAATAGTGCGACGCTTGCGAGACCGACTGGCGGGAGCACTGCTGTCCGCGCTCGCCCTCACCCTGACCGCGACCGGATGCGCGGGCTCCTCCGAGGCCTCGTCCGGCGCCGGTTCCGGCGCTGCGGCCCCCTCGGCGGCGGAGCCCGTCGCGAACCGGGTCGAACCACTCGAAAAGCGCCCCGAGCCCCGGCTTCCCGTCACCGTCCGCTCCGCCGACGGCGAGCGCGTGACGGTCGAGCGGGCCGAGCGGATCGTCCCCCTGTCCGGCAGCCTCAGCGAGATCGTCTTCACGCTCGGGCTCGGCGACCGGGTCGTCGCCCGGGACGTCACCGCCACCTTCGAACAGGCGGCGAAGCTCCCGGTGGTCACCCGGGGCCACGACGTCTCCGCCGAGAGCGTGCTCTCCCTCAGGCCCGACCTGGTGATCGCCGAGACCACCACGGGCCCCGAGGAGGCGGTGGGCCAGATCCGCGCCGCCGGGGTCCCGGTGCTCTTCGTCGAGGCGGCCAAGGGGCTGGACGACGTGGGCCCGCGCATCGGGGCGGTCGCCGACGCGCTCGGCGTACCGGCGGCGGGGAAGGAGCTGACCCGGCGCTCGGAGCAGCGGATCGAGGCCGTACAGGGGGACGTTCCGCACGGGGAGGAGCCGCGGGTCGCCTTCCTCTACCTGCGCGGCTCGGCCTCCGTCTACCTCATCGGCGGCGCGGACTCCGGCGCCGGTTCGCTGATCGAGGCGGCCGGGGCGGTGGACGCCGGGGCCGCCTCCGGCCTCGACAAGGACTTCACCGCCATCACCAGCGAGGCCCTGGTCAAGGCCGCGCCGGACGCGATCCTCGTGATGAGCAAGGGACTCGAATCGGTCGGCGGCGTGGACGGCCTGGTGAAGATCCCCGGCGTCGCCCAGACCCCGGCCGGGATGGACCGCCGGATCGTCTCCGTCGAGGACGGCGTACTCCTCAACTACGGCCCGCGCACCGACCAGGTGCTGAAGTCGGTCGTGGCGCAGCTGTACGGCGAGGACGGCGACCAGTGACCGTTTTGGACGACAAGCAGGGCCGCCCCCGGGCATCCGCCGGCCCCGCCGCCCCGCCCCGCGCCCGGCGCTCCACCGCCTGGCTGCTGACCGCGGCCCTCGCCGCCGGTCTGCTGGTCCTCGTCCCGGTCGCGGCCGGTACCGGCGCCTACCCGATCCCGGTCGGCGACGTACTCGGCTCGCTGCTGCACCGGACCGGGCTCGGCGGCACGGAACTGGACCGGGTGGCCGAGTCGGTGCTGTGGAACGTGCGGTTCCCCAGGATCGTGCTGGCCCTGCTGGTCGGCGCCTCTCTGGGCTGCGCCGGGGCACTCATGCAGGGCGTGTTCGGCAACCCGCTGGCCGAGCCGGGCGTCATCGGCGTCTCCTCGGGCGCGGCGGTCGGCGCGGTCGCCGCCATCGCGTTCGGCCTGAACTTCCTCGGCACCTGGACGGTGTCCGTCTTCGCCTTCGCCTCCGGCCTGGTCACCGTCCTGGTCGTCTACGCGATGTCCCGCTCGGGCGGCCGTACGGAGGTCGTGACCCTGATCCTGACGGGCATCGCGGTGAACGCCTTCGCGGGGGCGCTGATCGGGCTGTTCCTGTTCTTCGCGGACACGGCGGCGGTCAACCAGATCACCTTCTGGCAGCTGGGCTCGCTCGCCCAGGCGACCTGGCCCAAGGTGCTGGCGGTCCTGCCGTGCGCGGCGCTCGGACTGGGGCTCGCCCCGCTGTACGCCCGTCGCCTCGACCTCCTCGCCCTCGGCGAACGCCCGGCCCGCCACCTGGGGGTGGACGTGGAGCGGCTGCGGATCGTCCTGGTCCTGGTGATCGCCCTGCTGACCGCGGCGGCGGTGAGCGTGGCCGGTGTCATCGGCTTCGTCGGACTCGTCGTCCCGCACCTGCTGCGGATGGCGGCCGGGCCGGGCCACCGGTTCCTGATCCCGGGCAGCGCGCTGCTCGGCGCGCTGGTCCTGCTCGCCGCCGACCTGGCCGCCCGCACGGTCGCGGAGCCGGCCGAACTGCCGCTCGGGGTGCTGACGGCGCTGCTGGGCAGTCCGTTCTTCTTCTGGCTGCTGCGCCGCACCCGGCGCAGGCAGGGAGGCTGGGCATGAGAAGCGTGAAGCTGCCGCGGCTGGTGCCGTCCCGTCCGGTGCCGCCGCCCCCGGCCGCACCGGGCGACGTCCTCGCCGCGGCCGAGGGACTGCGCGTGCGCCTCGGCGGGCGGCCGGTCCTCGACGGGGTGGACCTGGACGTCCGGGCGGGCGAGGTGCTCGCCCTGGTCGGCCCCAACGGGGCGGGCAAGTCCACCCTGCTGGGCGCGCTGGCCGCCGACGTCCCGGCCGCCGAGGGGGTCGTACGCGTCCACGGGCGCCCGGTGCCGGGCTGGTCGGCGCCCGAACTCGCGCTGCGCCGCGCGGTGCTGCCCCAGTCGGCGTCGCTGTCCTTCCCGTTCGCGGTGGAGGAGGTCGTCCGGATGGGCCGGGCGCCCTGGGCGGGCGGCGACCGGGAGGACGAGGACGACGCGGCCGTGGCCGAGGCGATGGCGCGCACGGAGGTGGCCGGATTCGCCGGGCGTCCGTTCTCCGCGCTCAGCGGCGGCGAGCGGGCCCGCGTGGCCCTCGCCCGCGTCCTCGCCCAGCGCGCTCCCCTCCTGCTGCTCGACGAGCCGACCGCGGCCCTGGACCTCAGGCACCAGGAACTCGTGCTGCGGCTGTGCCGGGAGCGGGCGCGGGCCGGGGACGCGGTGGTCGTCGTCCTGCACGACCTCGCGCTGGCGGCGGCGTACGCGGACCGGGTGGCGCTCCTGCGCTCGGGCCGGATCGCGGCCGGGGGCCCGCCCTCGGAGGTGTTCGCCGAGGGCCTGCTGTCCGAGGTCTACGACCAGCCGGTGGAGGTGTTCCCGCACCCGCGCACGGGCGCGCTCCTGGTCGTCCCGCACCGCGAGCCCTGATGCGAAGTCACGGTGTGGCCGCGGTACCCGGTCCCGACGCTCGCGCTCTTCCTCGCCCCGGTAGGGTTCGCCTCCGGGAAGGGGAAGGTGAAGGAACCTGATGAGCCAGGATCGCGGCCCTCGAAGGCCCCGCAGGCTTGAGAAGTACGCGCTCATATCCGCCTCGGCGACCGCTTTGTCGCTGACGGCGAGCGGCTGCGTGGTGGTGCACGGTGAGCGCGAGGTACTCCCCTCGGCCACCCGGGCCGAGGCCGCGAAGGCGCTGGAGCGGTTCACCACCGCGTACAACAAGGCCGACAAGGCGTACGACGCCTCCCTGGACGCCGACCACACCACCGGCGCCCTCGCCGCGATCGACTCGGCGCGGCTGAAGGCGGGGGCGGCCAACCACCCGGACGGCAACCCGGCGCACGAGCCGCTGGAGCTGACCGACGCGAAGTTCACGATCCCGAAGAAGGCGGGCTGGCCGCGCTGGTTCGTCGCGGACACCAAGGCCAACAAGGGCGGCAAGGCACGCTGGTTGCTGGTCTTCACCCGGGACGGCCTGGAGGAGACCTGGGAGGCGGCGTACCTGACGCTGGTCGCCCCCGGCAAGGTGCCCGAGTTCAAGACCGACCAGGAGGGCTGGGCCGAGGCCGTGCCCGCGAACGCCACCGACGTGAGCGTCCCGCCGGCCGACCTGAGCAAGGACTACACGACATACCTCCAGGACGGCGGCAAGACCTTCGCGGACGGGACGCACACCAGCTCCTGGCGCGCGCTGCGCGAGAAGCGCTCGACCCGCCCCGGCCTGGTCACGCAGTACATCGACGAGCCGCTGACGAACGGCGACTACGCCCCGCTGGCACTGCGCACGAAGGACGGCGGCGCGCTGGTGTTCTTCACCTCGCGCCACTTCGAGAAGCAGACCGCCGCGCGGGGCGCGTCCGTGCCGACGCCGAACAAGGACGTGCTGGCCCTGACGGACGGCGAGATCAAGCAGTCGCTGACGATGGAGTTCGTCTCCAACGAGGTCGCGCTCGATCCGGCGGACGGGCAGGTGTCGGTACTGGGCCGGGTCCAGGGCCTCACCTCGGGCAAGGGCGAATAGGAGAGGGCCGGGGCGCTCAGCGGCGCAGCGGCCAGGAGGCTCCCTCGTGGTCGCCCTCCGCGCCGGCATGCCGGGCGCAGGCGTCGGTGAGGGTCTCCAGCAGGGTCAGCGGGTCCGGCAGCGGGTGCTCGGGACCGCGCACCCAGTGCACGGTCCGCCCTTCGCCGGGCAGCCGGGCCGGCGGCACCAGCACATAGGACCCGCGGCAGTGCCAGCGCAGCCCCGGATGCTCGTCCATGGTCTCGGGGTGGCAGTCCAGCTCGCAGGGCCACCACTCGTCCTCGTCCTCGGGGGTGCCGCGGGTGAGGGTGAACAGCAGCATGCGCCCGTCGTCGCTCTCGGCGACCGGCCCGACGTCGATTCCGGCGGCGAGCAGTCGCTCCACCGCCTCGCGACCGGCCTCCAGCGGCACGTCGAGCACGTCGTGCACCATGCCGGTCGCGGTGATGAAGTTGGCCTCGGGCTGGTGCCGGGCCCAGCGCTCGATCTGGGCGCGGTCGGTGGTGGACTGCGTCTGCCAGGCGAACGACACCGGGTGCCGGGCGGGGGTCGGACAGCCCACGCGGTCGCAGGAGCAACGGTATCCGGCGGGGTGCGCGGCGGGCGCCAGCGGCAGTCCGGCACCGGCGGCGGCGAGCAGCAGATCCTCCCGGCCACCGTCTCCGGCGGCCTCCTTGGGGCGGCGTCCGCGCAGCCACGAGGAGAGTTTGCCCTGCAGACCGCTCCGACCGCCGAACTCCGCGCTCATCTATCCCCTTGCCTCGCCGTCGTGCGCACCAGCATGCCCTATCGTCGCACCATTCCCCGCTTCGGGGTCGCGAAGGGACAAACTTCCCTGGTCAGGCCTCTTCGGTCACCGCGGGGCGAGCCCGTGCAGCGCATAGTCGACGAGGGTGTCGGTGTAGGCGTGGGAGAACGGCCCCGTGTGCTGGAGCCAGCGCTGCGCGAGCGGGGAGACGAACAGCTCCAGCGCGATCCGCAGGTCGATGTCCTGCCGTACCTGGCCCGCCTCCTGGGCGGCCCGCAGCCGGTCGGCGTGCAGCTGGAGCGACGGCTCCAGGAGCCGGCTGACGAAGGTCCGGCCCAGTTCCTCGTTGACGACGCCCTCGGCCGCCAGCGCGCGGTAGGGCGCCTCGAACCTCGGATCCCGCAGTTCATCAACGGTGGCGCGCAGTACGACCTTGAGGTCGGCGGCGACGTCACCCGTGTCCGGGATGGTGTACGCCTCCTCACCGGCGGCCTCCACGAGCCGCTCCCCCAGGTCGAGGAAGGCCTCCAGCAGGACGTCCGCCTTCGAGGACCACCAACGGTAGATCGTCTGCTTGCCGACGCCGGCGCGGGCGGCGATGCCCTCGATGGTGGTCTTCGGGTAGCCGACCTCGCCGACCAGGGCGAGGGCGGCGTCGTAGATGGCCTGGCGGGACCGCTGGCTGCGCCGGGTGGCGTCGGGGTGCGGCCGCTCGGCGGCGGAGTTCGTGCTGCGGACGGATTTCCGGGTGGTGGCCATGCCCCGAAGCTACCAGCCCGACAAGACGGAACGTCTCGCGCCGTCCGTCCACTCAGTGGCGCGGCGCCCGCGCGTTCTCCAGGTAGTGCAGAACGGCCGCCACCCGCCGGTCGACCTGGTCGGCCGGAGACAGGTCGAGCTTGGCGAAGATGCTGCGGATGTGCTTGTGGACGGCGCCGTCGGTAACGACGAGCCGCCCGGCGATGGCACTGTTGCCCAGGCCCTCGGCCATCAGCGCGAGCACCTCCCGCTCCCGCGGACTGAGCCGCTCCATCCGGGTGTCCTGCCGCGTCCGGGTGAACAACTGGGCGACGACCTCGGGATCGATGGCGGTGCCACCGCCCGCGACCCGCCCGAGCGCGTCCATGAACTCCTCGACCCGCCCGACACGCTCCTTGAGCAGGTACCCCAGACCGCCCACTCCCCCGGTCAGCAGGTCGGTGGCGAAGGACTGCTCCACGTACGCGGACAGCACCAGGACGGCGAGTCCGGGGCGCCGCCGCCGCGCCTCGACGGCCGCGCGGACCCCTTCGTCGGTGTGGGTGGGCGGCATCCGCACGTCGAGGATGGCCACGTCGGGCTCGTGCTCGTCGATGGCCGCGAGCACCGACTCGGCGGTGTCCGCGGTGGCGACCACGTCCAGGCCCTCGGCCCGCAGCAGCAGGGCGAGCCCCTCGCGCAGCAGCGGATCGTCCTCGGCGATCACGATCCGCAGGGCGCGCCGCACGTCAGGTTCCACTTCTTCCTCAGTCCTCCCCGGGCGGCCAGGGGTCGCCCCAGGCCGCGTCGCGGGCGGCCTTGTACAGGTCGCCGTGCCGCTTGGTGACCGTACGACGCCGCAACCGCTCGTCGGATTCACACAGGTCCAGCAGCACCTGGCCCTTGCGGAGCTGCGGACGCCGGACCACCCGGGAGGCGGCGGGTGCGACGGGAAGCCGGGTGGCGGCGACGTAGCTGAACTTCTCGTCCTCGTAGGCGAGGGATCCGCTCTTGACCTGCCGGTGCAGGCTGGACCGGCTGACGCGGGTCGCGAAGTGGCACCAGTCCGTGCCGGGCTCGATGGGGCAGGCGGCACTGTGCGGGCAGGGCGCGGCGACCCGGAACCCGGCGGCGATCAGCCGGTCGCGGGCCTCGATGACGCGGGCGTACCCGGCGGGGGTTCCGGCCTCGACGATCACGACGGTCCGCGCGGCGCCGGCGGCGGCGTCGACGAGGGCGGTGCGGTCGGCCGCGGTCAGCTCGTTGAGTACGTAGGAGACGGTGACGAGATCGGTGCTCTCGATGGCGAGCGCCGCCCCGATCCGCGAGCGCTGCCAGCGGACCTCTCTCAGCTCGGGCAGCGAGGCGGCGATCTCCCGGCCGAGGGCGAGCGCGGGTTCGGCCCAGTCGAGCACGGTCACCGGACGCGTCCCGCCCCAGGTGTCGCTGACGGCCCAGGTCGCGGCGCCGGTCCCGCCGCCGACGTCCACATGGCTGTCCGGCACCCGGTCCGGCACGGCCGCGGCGAACGCGGCCAGCGCGGAGCGCACCGCGGCGAAGGTGGCGGGCATGCGGTAGGCGGCGTAGGCGACGACGTCGGCGCGGTCGCGCAGGATGGGGGCGTCGGTGGGGGTGTCCCCGCGGTAGTTGGCGATCAGCCGGTCCACGGCCTGTGCGGCCTGTCGGGGCGGCAAGCCGTCGACGAGGTCGGCGAGGGTGGCGCGCAGGGTGTCGGCGGGGTCGTTCACCCGGAGATTGTACGAGGCACTCCGTGGGTGGGTCGTGTGGCCCGGTGTGGTCTTGGCACCCGGGGTGGGTGCGGGCGCGAGGGGGGACGCGGCCCGGCGTTGCGGGGTGCCGCTGCGCCCACCCGTGCCGCCCCAGCGGCACGACTGCCCGCAGCTGGGGCGGGGGGCGGCGGCTGCCCGCAGCTGGGGCGGGGGGGGCGGCTGCCCGCAGCTGGGGCGGGGGGTGGCGCCGCCCGCAGCTGGGACGGCGGAGTGGCGGCGGCCCGCAGCTAGGGGGGACGGGCGGTCAGCCGCGTACGGCGCGAAGGGGGCGTGTCGGGGGGTGTCCGCCCGCAGCGGTTGGCGCGTCAACGCCCCGCACCCCCGTAGC
>NZ_JBHWKU010000031.1:0-93659 GCF_042730645.1 Streptomyces sp. NPDC059906 | reverse complement strand
GGCCGGTCCCGCACCCGCGGGACCGGCCCTTCGCCCGTGCCACCGCCGTCGGACTGCACCCGCCCGCAGCGGGCAGACGCATCCTGCGGGGGTCTCGGCGGAGAGGGGTGGAGATGGAGATCGACGGCATTGTCAGCGCCATCGTCATCGGTGTCGTCATCGGCGTGCTGGGCCGGCTGGCCGTGCCCGGCCGGCAGCGCATCGGCGTCGTGTGGACGATCCTCGTCGGCATCGTGGCCGCGCTCGTCGGATCGTGGGTCGCCTCGGCGTTCGACGTGGCCGACACGGACGGCGTCGACTGGGTCGAGTGGCTCATCCAGATCGGCCTGGCCGCGGTCGGCGTGGCCGCGCTGGACCGGTCCCGGTCGCGCCCGGGCCGTTGAGGGGCCTGACCGTCACCTGCTGCGGAGCCACGCCTCGTACCAGGTGACGGTCGCGTCCACGGTGTCCGCCAGCGGCGTCGGAGCCGCCCCGAAGAACCGCTCGAAGGCACCGGAGTCCATGATCTGCGCCTCCGTGTGCTGGTAGAACATCTCCTCGTACTCGGCCATGAACTGTTCGTCGAAGGGGCCGAAGGGGCGGGGCCGTTCCACGACCACGACGTTCAGCGGGCGGCCCACGCGCTTCTCGATCAGCGCGTGGATCTCGCGCGTGCTGACGGCGGGCGCGGTCGGCAGGTGCCAGACACGGCCGTCCCCGTCGGGACGCTCGCCGAGGGTGGCCAGGGCGGCCGCCACGTCCTCGATGCAGGTGTAGCTGTGCGGCAGATCGATGTTCCCCATGGCCACGACGTCCCCGCCGGTGAGGGCGCCGGGGAAGACGGCCGCGCCCAGGGACGAGTTGAGCACGCCGGGCCCGACGAAGTCGGCACTGCGGCCGAGGACCACGCGGGCCCGGCCGGACCGGTGCGCGGCGAGGTACCGCTCGTCCAGTTCGGCACGCATCCGGCCCTTGCGGCTGGTGGCCTTCCAGGGGCTGTCCTCGGTCATCACCGCTCCCCCGGTCCGGCCGTACGGGTAGAGCGTGTCGAGGACCACCAGCCGGGCGCCGCTCTCCTCGACGGCGGCCAGGACCGCCTCCTGGACCCGGGGCATCACCTCCACCTGGAGGTGGTAGGCGACGTTGACGCAGTGGTACACGACGGCCGCGTCGCGTATGGCGGCACGGGCACCGTCGGCCGTGCCCACGTCGGCGGGGATCCGCTCGACACCCTCGACGGCGGGACCGGTGGCCCTGCGGTCCACCAGGCGGACGGGGTGCCCCCTGCGCACCAGCTCACGGGCGAGCGCGGTACCGGCGGGACCGGATCCCAGGACGACGTGCGGGGCGGGCGGCTGCGGGGTGGCGGCGGACATGGCGCTCCTCTTGCCTTGAATCGCTATGGACACTTGCTGTTGTTAGAGACTCTAACGCCAGCGATTGCGGATAGCAAGATGGTCGGGCCGGGGCGACATAGGCTGGCCGGGAAGGTTCACGTCACGAGGAGGGCGGTACGCCATGGTCGTGAAGGACGCCGAACTGCCACACCTGCGCCGTTGTGTGGAGCTGGCGGCCGAGGCACTGGAGGCCGGCGACGAGCCGTTCGGGTCGGTACTGGTGGGCGGGGACGGCACGGTACTGGCCGAGGACCGCAACCGGGTGGCCTCCGGCGACCGGACCCGTCACCCGGAGTTCGAGCTCGCGCGCTGGTCCGCCGCCCGTCTGACTCCCGGGGAACGGGCCGCGGCGACCGTGTACACGTCCGGCGAGCACTGCCCGATGTGCGCGGCCGCACACGCGTGGGTGGGCCTGGGACGCATCGTGTACGTCGCCTCCTCGGAGCAACTGGTGGGCTGACTGGAGGAGTTGGGCGTACCGGCGCCGCCGGTGCGGCCCCTCCCGGTGCGGGAGGTGGCGCCCGGCGTGACGGTGGAGGGCCCGGTGCCGCAGCTCACCCGGGAGATCCACGCCCTGCACCGGCGCTTCCACGCGGGAGGCGCCTGAGCCGGGGCACCCGTCCTGACGGCGGGTGCCCCGGTCGGCGCGGTCAGTCCCCGGAGACCGTCCGGAAGCGCCGGTAGAGGACGGTTCCGCCCAGCACGAGCGCGGCGCCGCCCGCGAGGGTGGGCAGGGCGCGGTCCGTCCCGGTGTGGGCGAGGGACACCTCTTCCCGGGGCGGGGCGGCATGCGGGGACGGCCGGGGCCCGGCGCGCTCGTCCTCCGGGGCGGACGGCTCCGGCTCCGCCGGGGGCTCCACCGGCTCCGGGTGGTCACCGGAGTCGTTCGAAGACTCGTTGCCGACGGCCGGGTTGCCGATGCCGACCACGTTGACGCTGTTGCCGCTGACGTTCACCGGGAGGTGCACCGGCAGCTGCACCCCGTTGCCGGAGAGCACGCCGGGCGAATCCTTTGCGCTTCCCTCGGCGGCCGTGCCGCCGGACGTCGCCCCGGACGCGCTGCCGGACGTGCCGTCCGAGGCTCCCGCCGCCCGGTGCGACGCCCGCTGGTGCGACGCCCCCGGCTCGCCGGTGTTGGCGCAGCCGTTGCCCGCGGCCGGGTTGAGGAGCCCCACCACGTTCACGGTGTTGCCGCACACGTCGACCGGCACGTCCACCGGGAGCTGGACGGTGTTGCCGGAGATCAGCCCGGGCGAACCGGCCGCGGATCCCTCGGCGCCCGCCCCGTCGGACGCGAACGCCGCGTACGCCGGCATCGTCACGGCCAGCGCGCCTGAGGCGGCGACGGCGAGCACACCGTTTCGGGTAACCCTTCTCATGAGGCTCCCTGCCTTCCAGACATGGTCGCGGGCAGTCGCCCGCACCGTCTAAAACGCGGGCGCACCATCCGAGTTATGGCTTATCGGTCTTTCACCCCATCGAGTGGGCGGTTCATCGAACAAGCGGCGCACGGTTTGGTGCGATGCCGCCCGGAGGCGCCGGGTGCGCGGCCCGCTTATGGTGAGCGAGGGCGTCGACCACCGGTCCGCGACGGGGCGCCCGGGAGGCATCGATGCAGGCCAAGCTGGAGACTCGGCCCTCGGTCCGGCGCTGCGCGGTGACCGGAGCGCTCGGCCTGGCCCTGCTGGGTGCGGGACTGCCGGCCGCCGCGAACGGCGCGACCACCACGGCCACGGCGGCCACCGCGACCACCGCGACCACCGCGACCACCGCGACCACCGCGACCACCGCGACCACCGCGACCACGCGGGACGCCGGATCGGGCCTGTCCCGGTTCTACGACCAGCGGGTCGAGTGGACGGCGTGCGAGGGCACGGACATGCCGAAGGACCTGCAGTGCGGCAAGGTCACCGTCCCCCTCGACTACGCGCGGCCCCGGGGCGGGACCCTCGACGTGGCCCTGGCCCGGTACCGGGCGACCGGCGACTCGCGGGGCTCGGTCCTGCTGAACTTCGGCGGGCCCGGCGGCTCCGGCATCAACGAACTCGCGGTGGGCGGCAAGGAGTTCATGCACCTCACCAACGGCTACGACGTGGTGACCTTCGACCCGCGCGGCGTCGGCCGGTCCTCCCCGGTCTCCTGCGGACCGGCCACTCTGAAAATCATGGAGGCGACGGACGGGGACGGGGGGATGACCGACACCGAGGACGTGCTGGAACGGCTGCGGGACGCGGCGGCCGAGTGCGCCAAGTACTCCGGCCCCGTGCTGCCCCACATAGGCACGGTCGACGCGGCCCGCGACATGGACGTGATGCGCCGGGCACTCGGCGACGACCGGCTCAACTACCTGGGCTTCTCGTACGGGACCCGACTGGGGGCGGTCTACGCGGCGCGCTTCCCGGACAAGGTCGGCCGGATGGTCCTGGACGGCGTGGACACGCTGACGGAACCGCTGGCCGAACAGGGGCTGGCCGGGGCGCGGGGGCAGCAGACCGCGCTGGAGAACTTCCTCGACTGGTGCGTCGAGGACGTCGCCTGCCCGTTCGGCCAGGACGCCCGGGACGCCCGGGACCAGGTCGAGCGGCTCGTCGCCTCCCTCGACTCCGACCCGGTGCCGTCGGCGTTCGGCGAGCCCTTCACCGGGCAGGACATGGTCGGCGCGATCGGCCAGGCCCTGTACAGCCGGGAGTTGTGGCCCTCGCTGGAACGGGCACTCGCGCAGTTGCTCGAGGACGGCGACACCCGCGGCCTGGAGGGCTTCTCGTCGGGCGGCGTCACCTTCCCGGTGCGCGGGGACAAGGGCGCGGGCCTCACCGACGAGGAGGACGTCCCCATGGACAACCTTCCGGCCGCCCTGATGGCGATCAACTGCGCCGACGACCCCGACCGCCCCACCGCCGCCCAGGTCACCGCGTCCCTCGACCGGCTGCGCGCCCGGTACGAGGACGTCTCGCCGGTCTTCGGCCGGTACCGGCTCACCCAGGTGCTCATGTGCTACGGCCGGCCCAGGGGGACGGACTACATCCGGGACGACGTGAAGGACCTCGACACCGCGAGGATGCTCCTGGTCGGCACCCGCGGCGACCCGGCCACGCCGTACCGCTGGACGACGGAGACGGCGGACCGGCTCGGCCCCTCCGCCGTGGTCCTGGACAACCGGGGCGAGGGGCACACCGGCTACGCGTCGTCCAAGTGCGTGCACCGCAAGGTCGACGACTTCCTGCTGTACGGCTCCCTGCCGCCCGACGGCAGCTCCTGCGGTCCCGAGTCCAGCGGCGCCGGCTCCGACTGAGCGGTGCCGGGCAGGGCCGGGCGGCGATCCACTCCGAACGCCCGATATGCCTTATATATCCGTGGAGCATATCGTGCTGACATGGAGCACGATCTGAGTCCCGCCACCCTCGCCGGACTGCGGCGCCCCCGCCCGTATCCGGCCGTGTCCGTACTGACGCCGACGCACCGCCGCGAGCCGGACAACGCCCAGGACCGGGTCCGGCTGCGCAACGCGGTCGCCGCGGCCAAGAAACAGCTGGAGGAGGATCCGGCGGTCAGCCGTGACCGGCGCGCGGAGGTGTCCCGCGAGCTGGACCGGGCGCTGGCCGAGATCGACCTGACGTACGCCGAGGACGGTCTGGCGATCTTCGCCGCCCCTGGTGAGCACCAGGTCTGGACGCTCAGCCGTTCCGTGCCCGAGCGCGTTGTCCTCTCGGACACCTTCCTGACCCGCAACCTCGTCGCCGCGCAGGCGGCCGAGCGGCCGTTCTGGGTCCTGTCGGTCGCCGCCGACCGCGTCAAGCTGTGGAGCGGCGGCGCGGGCCGCGTCGTGGAGGAACACCTCGGCGGCTTCCCGCTCGACCGGCCCGCCGAGGACTTCGACCCCGAGCGCCAGGAGCGGATCGGCGACGCGCCGAGCACCTTCCGGGACGAGGGCACCCGCAAGTTCCTGCGCGACGCCGACACCGCGATGGGCAAGGTCCTGCGCGCCCACCCCCGGCCGCTGTACATCACCGGCCCCGAGCCCGCCCTGTCCCTGTTCGAGGAGGCGGGCGCGCTCGCCTCCGACGCGGTGCTCGTCCCGCACGGCGGGCTCGCGCACGGCACCGCCGAGGCGGTGTGGCAGGCGGTGCGGCCCGTGCTCGAGAACGAGGCGCGCGGGTCGGTCGAGGCGGTGGCCAGGGAACTGGACGCGGCCCGCGGCCGCAAGGACTTCGCGGCCGGGGTCGACGAGCTGTGGGAGAGCGCCCACACGGGCCGTGTCCGGCTGCTGGCCGTCGAGGAGAACTTCAAGGTGACGATGCGCGACGACGGCGAGCACCTGCTCCCGGCCCACGACGGCGACCTCGACGCCCGGGAGGACATCGTGGACGAGATCGTCGAACAGTGCCTGGAGACCGGCGCCGACGTCCGTTTCGTGCCGGACGGCGCGCTCGGGGACGCGGACGGCATCGCGGGGGTGCTGCGCTACTGACGCCGGCCGCCGTACCCGCGGACCGGCCCGCCCCTGCCTCTTGACGCGCGTGAAACCCTGTTCGCCGTACACGTACCCGCTGCCCGCGGGTGCGCGGCGGACGGCGAAGGAGCGGGCGCGGCGTGAGTGAACTTCTGGGTGTGGCGGTCCTGGGTGCGGGGCACATGGGTGCCGACCACATACGACGCGTCGACCGGGTGGTGAGCGGCGCCCGGGTCGCCGCGGTGGCGGACCCCGACGCCGAGCGGGCGAAGGAGGCCGTGGGCGGGATCGGCGGGACCGGCCGGATCACGGCGCACACGGATGTCGAGGCCGCGCTGGACGCGCCGGGTGTCGAGGCCGTCCTGATCGCCTCGCCGGGCGAGGCGCACGAGGAGGCCCTGCTGGCCGCCTTCGCGCGGGGGCTGCCGGTGCTGTGCGAGAAGCCGATGGTGCCGGACTCCGCGGGCGCGCTGCGCGTGGTGGAGGCGGAGGCGCGCCTCGGCAGGAGGCTGGCGCAGATCGGGTTCATGCGGCGGTACGACGCCGAGTACCGGCAGTTGAAGTCCCTCCTGGACGGCGGGCGCCTCGGCCGGCCGCTGATGCTGCACTGCGTGCACCGCAACGTCTCCTCGCCCCCGCACTTCACCTCGGCGATGCTGCTCAACAGCTCCGTCTCGCACGAGATCGACGCGGCCCGCTGGCTGCTCGGCCAGGAGCTGAGTGCGGTGACCGTGCTGCGTCCGCGCCCCTCGGCCGGTGCGCCCGAGGGCCTGCTCGATCCGCAGCTCGTGCTCTTCGAGACCGAGGGCGGCGCCGTGGTGGACGTGGAGGTCTTCGTCAACTGCGGCTTCGGCTACGAGGTGCGCTGCGAAGCCGTCTGCGAGGCGGGCAGCGCCCGGATCGGCGCGGCGCACACCATGCTGGTCACCGCGGCGGGCGGCGCACGGGAGGAGGTGCCGCAGGACTACCTGGTGCGGTTCGCGGACGCCTACGACCGCCAGGTGCAGAGCTGGGTCGACGCCACCCGCCGCGGCCTGGTCACCGGGCCGGGCACCTGGGACGGGTACGCGGCCGCCGCGGCCGCCGAGGCCGGGGTGCGGGCGCTGGACACGGGCGCGCGCACACCCGTCGACATGGCACCCCGCCCGGCCCTCCACGACCGGGCATAGAACAAGGGTCCACCGAACACCAGGGCGACGACGCCTCCGGGGCCCCCTCCACCTCAAGTCCCGTAGGACGCCTACGACTTACCCCGCACCCGGGGAACACAGAACACGTACCCGAGTCACCCGGGGAAGACTGTGGCATATGCCGGAAGCACCACCGTATCGTGTGTTGCCGAATCCCTTACGAGGCATGGCGGGCTGTGCAACAGTCGTAACGGTCCTTCCGCCGGACCCGGTTCCACCTCGGTCGTACCGTCAGCACATCGGAGTGCGTCATGTCGTCCCATCTCTCCGCGGACCACCCGGCCGCCCAGCCACCGGGACAGGGCTCGGTCGAGGCGCTCATATCGCAGACCCGGCGGCTGCGGGGCGACGTGGACGCGGTACGGCGGGACAGCCAGGACGACACGACGGACCCCCGGGGGCGCTGGCAGCGCGCCCTGTACGACCTGGCACTGCACCAACTCACCGACCTCGACGCGCATCTGGCTCAGCTCCGGGACGGCCCGGCACCCGCGCCGCGCGCCGGTTCGCTGCTCAGCCGGGTCGGCAGCGCGGAGTGGAACCTGCTGACCGACGAGGCCGAGTGGTCCGCGGAGCTCTTCCACATCCTGGGCCGCGACCCGGCGTCCGTCCCGCTCAGCCTCGACGAACTCCCGTCCCTGGTACTCACCGAGGACCGCCCGAAGCTCACCGCGATGGTCACGGACTGCCTTGTCGACGGCCGGCCCATCGACGGCGAGTTCCGCGTGGTGCGCCCCGACGGGGGCGTACGCACCGTGCACATGATGGGCGAGCCCGTCCTCGACGCCGACGGCAGCACCGCGTCGATGTGGGCGGTGCTGCGGGACGTCGGCGAACTGCGCCGCAGCCAGCGGGCGGTGAGCGAGACCCGTGACTCGCTCCGGCACCGGCCGTCGCCGCCCTGGCACGGTCTCCTGCGCTTCCCGGACGAGGGCCGGCCCGGCCTGGACCTGGCCGCCGCGCACCTCCCGCCGACGTCCGCGACGGGCCGGCGGCCCCGGGACGGCGGGTGGTACGACGCGTGTCCGCTCGGCTCCGACGGCGAAACCCTGCTCACCGTGGGCGACTTCGGATGCCCGGAGGCCGAGGCGCACGCCCCGGCGGTGCTGCTCGGCGCCCTGCGCGGCCTGGCACTGGCCGGCACCCGGCCGGGACGACTGCGGGACCGACTCGCCGAACTGCTCCGGGCCACCGCCCTGCCGCCGGTGGACGGCGCCGTGTACTGCGGCTACCGGCCGGACACCCACACCCTGACGTGGGCGCACGCCTCGGGCCCCGTCCCGCTGCTCTTCCGCGGCGGAACGGGGCGTGCGCTGTCCGGACAGAACGGACCGTCGGGGCAGGACGGAACGTCGGGACAGGCCGAGACGACCCTCGAAGCGGGCGACCTGCTCCTCCTGCACACCGGGGCACTCGAATTGGAGGCCGTGGAGCACCTCCTCACCCTGGCCCCCCGCCTGACCGCGGCGGATTCGGCCGGGGCCGGTGTACGGCTGGTGACACGGGAGCTGGACGACTTTCCGGGTCGTCAGGACGCGTGCGTTCTGATGGCCCGGGTGACGCCCTAGGTCCGCGGAGCGCGGCGCGCCTACACCGGTGCGACGGTGCCCCCCGGCTCCTTCCCCCTGGGTGACTTGACCTTGGGCAGCGCCAGCTTGATCTCCTCCCGCAACTCCTGGATCTTCGGGTATCCGGCGTACTCGGCGGTGAGCCGGTACATCTGGCGCAGCCGGTCCCAGGTCCGCTGGGAGGAGTTGGAGCCCATCGACACCAGGGCCAGGCGGGCGTACCGGTCCGCCTGTTCGGGGTCGTCGGCGATGAAGCAGGCGGAGGCCATGGACAGGTAGTCGAAGATCTTCGACCGCTGCCGGCCGTCGATCCTGAGGGCCAGGGCCTTGTCCGCGTAGTGCTGGGCGTGCGTGGCGGCTCCCGGTTCGAACTCGGCGAGCGTCCGGTAGGCGAGGGCCTGCATGCCGTACAGGTCCTCCTCCTTGAACGTCTGCATCCAGTCCGGGGGCGGCACGTCCGCCTTGTCGGAGACGAAGAGGTCCTCGGCCCGTCCCAGGGTGCGGCGCATCGCCTGGCCCTTGCCCATGGAGGCCTGCGCCCAGGCCTCGATGGTGTAGAGCATGGCCTTGGTGCGCGGCAGCACCTGCTCGCCGGAGCCGGACTGGGCGAGCTTCATGAGGTCCAGGGCCTCGTCGGGGCGGCCCAGGTGCACCATCTGGCGGGCCGCCCGGGACAGGGCCTCGCCCGCCCGGGGCCGGTCGCCGCCCTCGCGCGCGGCGTGCGCGGCGATGACGAAGTACTTCTGGGCGGTCGGTTCCAGGCCGACGTCGTGCGACATCCAGCCCGCGAGGACGGCGAGGTTGGCGGCGACGCCCCACAGGCGCCGCTGGAGATGGGGTGGGTGGTGGTAGGCGAGCATGCCGCCCACCTCGTTGAGCTGGCCCACCACGGCCTTGCGCTGGAGGCCGCCGCCCCGGGCGGCGTCCCAGGCACGGAACACCTCGACCGAGCGCTCCAGTTCCTCCACTTCCTGCGACCCGATGGGGGCGGCCTCGTAGCGGTCGAACCCGGCGGGGTCGGCGTGCAGGGGTCGGTGGAGGTCGGGGGCGTCGGCCGCCAGGGCCGGGTCGGTGTGCAGCCAGTCGTACATGGCGCTGCTGAGTGCGGAGCCCGCGGCGAGCGCGGCGCCCGCGCCCACCAAGCCGCGTCGGTTGAGCATGAGGTCCATTCCCGTGAATTCGGTGAGGACCGCCGCAGTCCGCTCGGGCGCCCACGGCACGCCGTCGGGATGCTCTTCGCTCCCGTCGTGTGGCCGTTTCCCCGCACGCCCGTGCCGGACCAGACCGAGGTCCTCGATGGTCACGACACGGCCGAGACGCTCGGTGAACAGAGCCGCCAGCACCCGCGGCACCGGATCGCGCGGGATCTCTCCCATGTCGATCCACCGCCGCACCCGCGAGGTGTCGGTCGCCAGCTGCGGGTGGCCCATGGCCGCCGCCTGCCGGTTGACCAGCCTCGCGAGTTCGCCCTTGGACCAGCCGGCCAGGCCGAACAGGTCCGACAGACGGGTGTTGGGTTCTTTGCTCACTACAAGCCCCCAGGTTCTCGGCTGAGTTGACAGTAGCCCCGTGCGGGTTGCCGGGCGACTATTCGCCACCGTTCGCCAGGGTGCGCCAGATGGTGTGCCACGGGCGGCCGGGTGTCAGGTAGGAATGCGCCACCCCGACCCGGTCGCCGCGGGGGTACTCCCCAGGGTGGCCCCCGGCGGCCGGTCGGGCGGCGCGACGGCTTTCGGAAGACGTGCCGCCCCCGGTACCGACGGACTGGACCGGACCGGCACCCCTCTTCAGACAGGCACAGCAGGCACACGAAGGGATCTGTCTCGCCCATGTACGCAGCATCGTCCTCCGTGTCCGCCCCGCAGCGCGCGCTGCACCCCCGCCCGACGGCGGGCGGCGGCCCCTATCTCGCCCCAGCGCGTCCGGCGGCCCCGGTGCTCGGGGCCGGCAGGGCGCGGCTCGGCGCGGGGCCCGGCACCCAGCCGCTCAGCGGGAGAATCGACCTGTCCGGCCCCCAGGGGGCCCAACTGCGCACGGCGATCGCCGCCGTGCACCGGATCTGCCCGGAGTTCTCCCCCGTGCAGGTGCTGCGGCGCAGCGGACGCTCCGTGCTCCTGGTCGGAACGACCGGGCGGAGCACGGCGGTGGCCAAGTGCTTAGTGGACCACTCCCCCGCGTGGGCGGAGCGCAGCCGGCACGAGATAGGGGCATACCGCTCGTTCGTCCGGCAGCGCCCTCCGGTGCGGGTGCCGAGACTGATCGCGGCGGATCCGGACAACGGCACGCTGGTCATCGAGCGGATGCCCGGAAGGGTGGCGGCGCTGCAGCGGCATCCCCTGGAGGCCCCGCCGCGGGCGGACATCAGGGCGGCCATCGGAGCGGTCTGCCGGCTGAACGCCTGGCGGCCGCCGGCCGGCACCTTCGAGGCCCCACTGGACTACGCGGCCCGCATCTCCCGCTACCACGAACTGGGGCTGCTCACCGACCGGGACCTGGGCGACCTGCAGAAGCTGCTGCACGGCATCGCCCACGCGGGCGGGCGCCAGGGCATGGGCCAGTTCTGTCACGGTGACGCGCTGCTGTCCAACGTCCTCATGTCCCCGGCCGGTCCGGTGCTGGTGGACTGGGAGCACGCGGGCTGGTACCTGCCGGGCTACGACCTGGCCACGCTGTGGGCGGTCCTCGGGGACGCTCCGGTGGCCCGCCGTCAGATCAGCCAGATCGCCCAGGCGACGGGCACGGCCGCACGCGACGCGTTCCTGGTGAACCTGATGCTCGTACTGACCAGGGAGATCCGTACGTACGAGACGGCCGTGCAGCGTTCGATGCACGATCCGGTCGGGGCCGCGCCGGGACCGGCCCATCCGGGTGCCGCGCCGACCGGTGAGGAACAGCGGCTGCTGCTGCGCCGGTTGCACGACGACTGCCAGCTGGCCCGGCGGGCCGTGCGGGCGGCGGTCGGCACGCGCTGACGGGACGGCGCGAGAGGACGACGGTGCGCGGTGTGCCCTTCCGACAGGGGGCGCACCGCGCTCTTCGTGTCCGTGCGCCCGGGTGTGCGCAGGGACCACAGGTGTACGCCACTGACGCCCCGCAGGCGGGCGGGCCGTCGCCACGAAACCCCCCGAACCCCTTGCTGACGTGGGAAATCATCGCCATGACGGCATGATTGACGGATCGTCGGACCGCCGGGTACGACTGACCCAGCCCGGCCCCGCACGTCCGTCACGTCCCCCCACGCCCGACCGTCACAGGAGGCCGTTTTGCGAGGATCCCCCGTCGTGCCCGCCCTGGCCACCGCGGCACTGCTGCTGCCGCTGCTCGGCGCGGCCCCGTCGGCCGCCGTGCCCACGGACGCGCCGCCCGCCCCGGACCGCCTCCAGCGGGCGTTCGCCACCGCGGCGGCCGAGTACCACGTGCCGCAGAGCGTTCTGCTCGGCGTCTCCTACCTCCAGTCCCGCTGGGACGCGCACGGCGGCGCGCCGAGCGTGACCGGCGGCTACGGCCCGCTGCACCTCACCGACGCCCGTACGGCCCTGGCCGGGGCGTCGCACCACGGCGGGGGCTCCGAGGACCCGCGCGGCGACGACGCGCGCGCCGCGCTGCACCCGACCGGCGGTGCCACCGCGCCGTCCGGCGGCCTGCCGGCCCGGCTGACCACGCTGCCGCGGGCCGCCGGGCTGACCGGGCTGAGCCCCGAGGCGCTGCGCACGGACCCGGCCGCGAACGTGGCCGGCGGTGCGGCGCTGCTCGCCGCCGCGCAGCGCGACCTGGGTGCGCCGCTGAGCGCGGACCCGGCGGACTGGTACGCGGCGGTGGCCCGTTTCTCCGGCGCGGAGGACTCCGCGACGGCGGCGTCGTACGCGGACGACGTCTACGAGGTCATCCGCACGGGTGAGCGGCGCACCACGGACGCCGGCCAGCGGGTCTCGCTGGCCGCCCGCCCCGGCGTGGCGCCGGACGTCTCACGGCTGGACGGCGCGGGCCTGCGCGCCGCCTCCGCCGCCGGTACCGAGTGCCCGAGGTCGGTGTCCTGCGAGTGGGTCCCGGCCCCGTACGAGGAGTTCGGCGACGGCGACTACGGCAACCACGACCTGGGCACCCGGCCTGCCTCCCAGCGGATCCGCTACATCGTCGTGCACGACACGGAGGGGACCTGGGACGGGGTCCTCAACATGGTCCAGGACCCCACCTATGTGTCCTGGAACTACACGCTGCGCTCCACCGACGGCCACATCGCCCAGCACGTGAAGGCGAAGGACGTCGCCTGGCACGCGGGCAACTGGTACGTCAACGCGAAGTCGATCGGTCTGGAGCACGAGGGTTTCCTGGCGGAGCCGGACGCCTGGTACACGGAGGCGATGTACCGGTCGTCGGCGCGGCTGGTGAAGTACCTGGCGAAGAAGTACGACATCCCGCTGGACCGGCAGCACGTCCTCGGCCACGACAACGTGCCCGGCACCACGACGGCGACGATCCCTGGCATGCACACCGACCCGGGCCCGTACTGGGACTGGCGGCACTACTTCCAGCTGCTCGGCCGGCCCTTCCAGCCGACCGCGGGCAAGAAGTCCGCCGTGGTGACGATCCGCCCCGACTACGACGCCAACCGTCCCGGCTACACCGGTTGCGAGACGGCGGGCGAGCCCTGCGCGCCGCACGGCTCCAGCGAGGTCCGGCTGTACTCCGACCACGACGTGAACGCGCCGCTGATCAAGGACATCGGCCTCGGCACCACCCCCACGACCGGGGTGAACGACCTGTCCTCCCGGGTCTCCACGGGCCAGCAGTACGCGGTGGCCGACCGGTGGGGCGACTGGACGGCCATCTGGTACCTGGGGCAGAAGGCCTGGTTCCACAATCCCCGGAAGAGCCCGGCCGCGGTACCCGCCTCGGGACGTGTGATCACTGCGAAGAAGGGCCTCGCGAACGTCCCGGTGTACGGGCGCGCGTACCCGGAGAAGGCCGCCTATCCGGCGGACGTGCCCGCCCAGGCGGTGTCGCCCCTGCCGTACACGCTGCCCGCGGGGCAGAAGTACGTGGCCGGTGAGAAGGTGCCCGGCGAGTACTACTACGCGGTCACCTTCGACGAGGCGTCCCACCGGGTGGTGACGGGCAAGGACCAGTACTACGAGATCCAGTACGGTCACCGGGTCGCGTACGTGCGCGCCGCCGACGTGACGGTGTCCGCGGCCCGGTAGCCCGCTGCCGGGAGCCGGGTCTCAGCCCTGCTGGAAAAGCTCCGCCGGGAGCGGCTTCAGCAGGGCGTACAGGTCGTCGGTGATGGGGCGGTCCCAGGCGGCGATGGTCACCAGGACGCCGTCGCTGCGGTCGAACTGGACGCAGGAGATACGGCTCTCGGAGAGCTTGAGGCGGCGCACGATGAGCAGGTTGTCGCCCTGCATCACGGGGACGTCCTCGGCGCCGGCGACCGTGATCTCCTCGTCGTTCTCCAGCGCGAGCAGCAGCTGGGCCACCTCGAAGGGGATCTCTCCCTCGGGGACCTCGCGGGCCGGGGAGCCGTCCGGGAGGTTGCCGATGATCATCGCGGGGCCGCGGCCGCCGAACAGGTCGTAGCGCAGGAAGACGCCCTGACAGCTGCCGTCGGGCGCGGGCAGCAGACCGGCGCCGAGATTGCCGGGCCAGTCGCCCGGGTCCATGGCCAGTACGTCGAAGTCGGGCCCGGCGGGCGTGGCGCTGCGGCGGCGGAGGAACGACATGCCGCCATGGTACGTGGCCGAGGGCCCCGAACGGCGTGCGGGCAGCAGCCCGGCCGGGCTACGCGGTCCGCCGCCGCCGGTCCTGGTGGCGGGCCACCCTGGCCCGGTTGCCGCAGGAGGGCTTGCACCACTCCTGCCGCGGGTGCTCCTTGAGGAAGTAGCGCACGCAGCGCGGCGCGTGGCAGGCCCGCAGCCGCTTCAGGTCGGGCCCCGCGAGGAAGCCGATCACGGCCTGGGCGAGGGCGGCGGCGAGGTCGGTCCGTACGCCCTGCGCGGGGACGGCGCGCACGACGGGTCCGGCGGCGTCGGCCCAGGCCAGGACGGGGACCGTGGGGGTGCGGGCGGCGGCCTCGTTCACCAGCCGCAGGGCCTGGGGCACGGGCAGCAGCCGGGCGGCGTCGGCGGGGCTCGGCTCGCCGGGGCGCACGGCGCGGGCGAAGAGGGCGCGGGCGGCGGCCCGTACGTCGCGTACGGCGGCCAGGGTGGACGCGTCGGCCTCGAAGACCCCGGCGTCCGGCAGCACGGCGGGGTGTGCCCCGACCCAGGCGGTGAGCCCGGCCGGGTCGGCCAGTTCGTCGGCGACGCCGCCCTGCCCGTCGTGCCGGACGGTCAGCGCCAGGTCGAGCGCGATCCGGGTGTCCCTGCTGGGCGAGTCCTGCATGCGGCCGATGATAGGCACGCCGGGCCCGGCGGGGTGTCACTCCTGCGGGGGAGCGGGCGGCACCACCGCGATCGGGGCCGCCGCGTGCAGCAGCACGGCGTGGGTGACCGAGCCCATCATCCGGGCGGGGGCCAGCAGGCGCCGGCGGTGCCGGCCGACGACGACCAGGTCGGCGTCCCTGGAGGAGGCGACCAGGTTCCCGGCGGCGTCGCCGGGCAGGGCGTGGGCGTCGACCCGGACGTCGGGGTGGCGTCCGCGGTAGGGGGCGAGCAGGCCGTCGGCCAGGACCCGCGTCTCGCTCTCGACGGAGACCTCGTCGATCACCAGGGGCATCATCTGCCCCGCGGCGGCCCAGGTCTGCACCGGCCACGGGTAGGCCGCGACCACCTGGAGCCGGGCACCGCGCAGCTCGGCCTCGGTGAAGGCGAAGGACAGGGTGGCGTCGTCGGGACTGTCCACGTGCAGGCCGACCACCACTCGGGGGCCGGGTTCGGCCGGTGCCTCGCCGTGGACCTCGCGTCCGGGCCGGGGCACCACGACGACCGGGCACTCCGCGTCGCGGGCGGCGGCCATGCCGTTGGAGCCCAGCAGCAGGCCGGCGAAGCCGCCCCGGCCCCGGGAGCCGAGGACGAGCAGCTGGGCGTCCGCGCCCAGTTCCGGCAGCAGGGCGCCCGGAACGCCTTCCATGCCCACGTACTCCGTCGGCACCGCGAAGGCCCGTCCTTGAAGGTACGCCCGTGCTTGGTCGAGCGCGGGGTCCTCGGCGGTGTCCGGCGGGCCCGCGACCAGGACGTCGGTCTGGGCCCAGGCGGCGTACTGGCGCACATGCACCACCCGCAGGGGTGCCGCGCGCCGGTGGGCGGCGTCGAGCGCCCAGTCCAGGGCGCGCAGGCCGTCGTCCGAACCGTCGACCGCCGCGATGACCGGCAGGGTGCTCATGGGTCCTCACCTCCGGAATACGGACTTCCCCCCGGCGGCGGACCGGACACCCCGGTTCGGCCGGTCGGCGCACCCCGCCCGTGTCCTACGTGAGGTCGAACTCCCCTTCCCGCGCTCCCGACACGAACGCGCCCCATTCCGCCGGGGTGAAGATCAGCGAGGGGCTCTGCGGGCTGCCGCTGTTCCGCATGGCGATGAATCCCTCGACAAAGGCGATCTGGACATCCCCCAGGCCCCGGCTGCTGGACTGCCACTGCGCGTTGCTGAGATCCAGCTCCGGCTTGTCCCAGCCCATGAGCGGGCGCTGGTGGGTGATGCTCTCGGCCACGTCCGTGCTCCTCCCGGTTTCGTCGTCCGCGGCCAGCCTAGCGACCGGGTTCGACCGCCGACAGGCCATGTGAGGGGTGCCTTCGGAAGAGAACCGAAGGAGATCAGTTCTGTCCGAGGAAAGCGGCGACCCGGTGGGCGAACCACCGCGGGTCGTCCAGCCACGGGTAGTGCCCGGCGCCCGGCTGGACGGCGAGCTCGGCGTGCGGGAAGACGTCGGCGCAGCGGCGCGCCAGCTCCGGGCCCGGGCCGCCGTCGCGCTCACCGGCGAGGACGAGCACCGGGGCGGGGCAGCGGGCGAGCGCGGCCCGGGTGGCGGGCGGGTCGAAGGCGTCCGGGGAGAGGAAGACGCCGCCCGCCTCGTCGTTGCTCTCCTTGTCGGCGAGCGCGTCGTGTGCGCGGGCCGTGTCGTCCCAGCGGCCGAAGAAGAAGGGGACGAACACCGGATCGAACTCGCCGGTCCCGGCCAGCCAGGCCCGGAAGGGCCCGATGGCCTCGTCGAACCAGGGCTCGTCCGTGCGCAGGAGCGCCGCCCGGAGCCGGTCCTCGGGCGTCGCCGGCATGTCCAGGGCCCAGGGGGTGGCGGCGACCAGGACGAGCCGGGACACCCGTTCCGGGTGGCGGGCGGCGTACAGCAGGGCGAGGCTGCCTCCGGCCGAGTGCGCGAGGAGGTCCATGCGTGCGAGGCCGAGGTGCTCGCGCAGTGCCTCCACGTCGGCCACGAGCCGGTCGCAGCGGTATGTCGCCCGGTCCTTGGGGACGGCGGAGTCGCCGGTGCCGCGCAGGTCGAGGAGGACCAGCCGGCGGTGTGCGGCGAGGCCGCCCAGGTCGCCGAGGTAGCTGGACGCGCGCATGGGTCCGCCCGGCAGCACGACCAGCGGGTCCCCCTCGCCGCGTACGTGGAAGGCGAGGCGGGTCCCGTCGTGGGCGGTGAAGGTCTGCATGGCGCCGATCCTCACCGGCCGCCGCCCCGCCGCGCAACGGGGTTGTGGAACCGGGCCCCGGGGTCAGGCACCGGCGAAGCGGTTCCGGAGTTGCCTCTTGAGGATCTTTCCGCTGGCGTTGCGCGGCAGGGCGTCCACGAACAGGACGCGTTTGGGTGCCTTGAAGGCGGTGAGCCGCTCGCGGGTGTGGGCGATCAGCTCGTCCTCGGTGACCTCCGAGCGGGGGACGACGACGGCCGTGACGGCCTCGATCCACCGTTCGTCGGGCAGGGCGATCACGGCCGCCTCGGCGACCGCGTCGTGGGTGTAGAGGGCGTCCTCGACCTGGCGGGAGGCGACCAGTACGCCACCGGAGTTGATGACGTCCTTCACCCGGTCGACGATGGTGTAGTAGCCGTCGGCGTCCCGGACGGCGAGGTCGCCGGAGTGGAACCAGCCGTCGCGGAAGGCGGCCTCGGTCTCCTCGGGCCGGTCCCAGTAGCCGTCGCACAGCTGCGGGGAGCGGTAGACGACCTCGCCGGGCGTGCCGTCGGGGACGTCCTTGCCGTCCTCGTCGACCACCCGGGCGTCGACGAAGAGGACGGGGCGGCCGCAGGAGTCCATGCGGCCCTCGTGCTCGTCCGGGCCGAGCACGGTGGCGAGCGGGCCGATCTCGCTCTGGCCGAAGCAGTTGTAGAAGGCGAGGTGCGGCAGGCGTGCGCGCAGTCGCTCCAGGACGGGCACCGGCATGATCGACGCGCCGTAGTAGGCCTTGCGCAGGCCGGTCAGGTCGCGGGTGGCGAAGTCGGCGCGGTTCGCGAGGCCGATCCACACGGTGGGCGGTGCGAACAGGCTGTCCACGCGGCCCGTTTCGATCAGGTCGAAGAGCCGGTCGCCGTCGGGCGCGTCCAGGATGACGTTGGTCGCGCCGACGGCGAGGTAGGGCAGCAGGAAGACGTGGGTCTGGGCCGAGTGGTAGAGCGGGAGCGCGTGCACGGGGCGGTCGCCGGCGCGGAGGTCCAGCGCGGTGATGGAGCTCAGGTACTCGTGCACCAGCGCCCGGTGGGTCATCATCGCGCCCTTGGGCAGCGCGGTGGTGCCCGAGGTGTACAGGAGCTGCACCAGGTCCTCGGCGCCCGGTTCGGGGCCGTCGTACGGGGGCGTCGCCGCGAGGCGGGCCAGGAGCGAGTCGCCGGTGTCGCGCAGCGGCAGGGTGCGGGCCCGGCCGGGGAGCCGGGCGGCGAGGCCGGGGTCGGTGAGGACCAGGGTGCTGCCGGACTGGCCGACGATGTGGGCGAGGTCCTCGCCGATGAGGTTCTGGTTGGCCGGGACGTGCACCAGGCCCGCGCGGGCGCAGGCCAGGAACGCGATCAGGTAGGCGTCGGAGTTGTGGCCGTAGGCGGCGACCCGGTCGCCCGGGGACAGTCCCTCGCCCAGCAGGACGCTCGCCGCGCGGGAGACGGCGGTGTCGAGTTCCGCGTACGTCCAGGAACGGTCGCGGTACTCCACCGCGACGCGTGCCGGAGTGCGTCGGGCGCTGCGGCGCAGCACCCCGTCAACGGTGCTGCCGGTGCTGCCGTGTCCGGGCGTCATGACCTGATCCTCGGCCGGTGGCGGGGGCGGGTCAAGCGGTGCGCGCCGGTCCGCCGGCTCCTGGCGCCCGCTTGGTCGGCCCCATTGACACGGCCCGCCGCTGACAGGAAAGTTTCACTCCGCACGGCGATCCGGGAAAGATACTTTCAGCTTCGGTGGCGGGAGACTCTTCGATGGCCGGTCAGGCGACGAACGGATTCAGTCGGCGTCAACTGGGCGCCGGTGCCCTGGCCCTGGGGGGTGCCCTGGCCCTCGCCCCGTTCGCGGCCGGGCCGGCCGAGGCCGTCTCCGAGGGGCGCCGCCGTCCCACCCTGCGGCACGGCTCCGCCGAACGCGCCGGGCTCCTCCCCGGCCATCTGCGCCGGCTCGTCACCGACGCCGAGGCGTTCCTCGGCCCGTCCCCCGAGCACCCGTGGTACGCGGGCGCCGTGCTGCTGGCCGGCCGGGGCGGCACGGTGGCGCTGCATGAACCGATCGGCATGGCGGTGCGCTACCGGGCCTACGACGAGGCGACGGACACCGGCGTCGAGTTCCCGCCGGGTGAGCAGATCCCGATGGCCCGGGACACGGTGTTCGACCTCGCGTCGATCTCCAAGCTGTTCACCTCGATCCTCGCCGTGCAGCAGCTGGAGCGGGGCGCGCTGGAGCTGGCGGCGCCGGTCGCCTCGTACCTGCCGGACTTCGGCCGGGCGGGCAAGCAGGACGTGACGGTCCGGCACCTGCTGACCCACACCTCGGGCTTCCGGGCGTGGATCCCGCTGTACAGCGCGCCCACGTACGAGGAGAAGGTCCAACTCGTCTACGACGAGGCACCCGTCAGCGCGCCCGGGACGGCGTACCTGTACTCGGACCTCAACATGATCTCGCTCCAGCTGGTGCTGGAGGAGGTCACCGGCCGCACCCTGGACGTCCTGCTGCGCGAGGGGATCACGAAGCCGCTGGGTCTCGCCCGCACCCGCTACAACCCGCCCGCCTCCTGGCGGCCCGGGATCGCGGCCACCGAGGACGCCCGCAAGCCCTGGTCCGGTCTGGACCGGGGGCTGGTGTGGGGCGAGGTGCACGACGAGAACGCCTTCAGCCTGGGCGGCGTCGCCGGTCACGCGGGGGTGTTCTCCTCGGCGTGGGACCTCGCGGTCCTCGGTCGCACCCTGCTCAACGGCGGGTCCTACGGGCGGGCGCGGATCCTGCGGCCGGAGTCCGTGGAGCTGATGTTCACGGACTTCAACACCGACTTCCCGGGCGACGAGCACGGCCTGGGCTTCGAGCTGTACCAGCACTGGTACATGGGCGCGATGGCCACGCCGCGCACGGCCGGGCACACCGGTTTCACGGGCACCTCGCTGGTGCTCGACCCGACCACCGACTCCTTCCTCGTCGTCCTCGGCAACTCCGTCCATCCGGTGCGCGGTTGGCGTTCCGGGTCGGCTCCCCGGGTGGCGGCGGGCACCAACCTGGCGCGGGCCGTGCCGGTCCGTCCGGCACACGGGCGCACGGCGTGGTTCTCGGGGACGGCGGGTTCCGCCGCGGCCACGCTCACGCTGCCCGCCCTGGACACGTCGGCCGGGCGGGCCCGGCTGCGCTGCGCGCTGTGGTGGGACACCGAGCCCGGCTCGGACGTGCTGGTCCTGGAGGCCTCGACGGACGGCGGCGCGGGATGGCGGCCGGTCCCGTTCACCACCACGCGCCGCGGCGAGGCGCCCCGCGACCATCCGGCGGGCTCGGCCACCGGCTGGTCGGGACGCGTCTGGCACCGGCTGAGCGCCGACCTCCCGGCCGCGCACCGGCTCACCCTGCGCTGGCGGTACACGACCGACCGGCTGTACGTGGGCCGCGGGGCGTACGTCGACGGGCTGCGCGCGGAGGCGGCCGGCGACGTCCTGTTCCACGACGCGCGCCCGGCGGACGCGGCACGCGTCGTGGCCGAGGGGTGGACGGCGTCGGCGGACTAGTAGTGCTTCGTCAGGCCTTGTCCCGTTCCAGCACCGCCATCGCCGCGTTGTGTCCCGGGACCCCGCTCACCCCTCCGCCGCGCACGGCGCCCGCGCCGCACAGCAGGACGTTGGCGCGGGCGGTCTCCACGCCCCAGTGGCCGGTGCCCTCCTGGGCGTGCGGCCAGGACAGCTCGCGGTGGAAGATGTTGCCGCCGGGCAGGCCCAGGTCGCGTTCCAGGTCGAGGGGTGACCTGGCCTCGATGCAGGGCCGTCCGTCGGCGTCGGTCGCCAGGCAGTCGGCGAGGGGTTCGGCCAGGTGGGCGTCGAGCTGGGCGAGGGTCGACCGGAGCAGTTCCTCGCGTACGGCGTCGTGGTCCCGGGCGAAGAGGCGGGCGGGCGTGTGCAGGCCGAACAGGGTGAGGGTGTGCATCCCCTTCGCGGCCAGGTCGGGGCCGAGGATCGTGGGGTCGGTCAGCGAGTGGCAGTAGATCTCCGAGGGCGGGGCGGCGGGCAGTTCACCGGCGGCCGCTTGGGCGTGCGCGGCGGCCAGTTGCTCGTAGCCCTCGGCGATGTGGAAGGTCCCGGCGAAGGCCTCGCGCGGGTCGGCGTCCGGGTCGCGCAGCCGCGGCAGCCTGGTCAGCAGCATGTTCACCTTGAGCTGGGCGCCCTCGGCCGGCGGGGGCGGGGCGTCGCCCGTGAGCGCCGCCAGTTCGCGCGGGGAGGCGTTCACCAGGACGTGGCGGGCGGCGGCGGCGCCCTCGCCGTCGGCGGAGCGGAAGGTGACCTCGGCACGGTGCCCGTCCGCGTCGATCCGGACCGCCTCGTGGCCGGTGGCGAGCACGGCCCCCGCGGCGCGGGCGGCGTCGGCCAGCGCGTCGGTGAGGGCGCCCATGCCGCCGACGGGTACGTCCCAGGCTCCGGTGCCGCCGCCGATCACGTGGTAGAGGAAGCAGCGGTTCTGGGCCAGGGAGGGGTCGTGGGCGTCGGCGAAGGTGCCGATCAGCGCGTCGGTGAGGGCCACGCCCCGCACCAGGTCGTCGGCGAAGTGTTCCTCGATCGCGACGCCGACCGGCTCCTCGAACAGGGCCCGCCAGGCCGTCTCGTCGTCGACCCGGCGGCGCAGTTCGTCCCGGGTGGGCAGCGGTTCGGTGAGGGTCGGGAAGACCCGCTGGGCCACGTGGCCGGTCATGGCGTAGAAGCGCTGCCAGGCGGCGTACTCCCGCTGCGAGCCGGTGAGCCGGGCGAACGACTCGCGGGTGCGGCGCTCGCCGCCGCCGACGAGCAGCCCGGTGGGCCGCCCGGCGCGCTCGACGGGCGTGTACGAGGAGATGGTGCGCGCCCGCACCCGGAAGTCCAGGCCGAGATCCCGCACGATCTTCCTGGGCAGCAGGCTGACCAGGTACGAGTAGCGCGACAGCCGTGCGTCGACCCCGGCGAACGGCTCCGTGGACACGGCCGCTCCGCCGGTGTGGTCCAGCCGTTCGAGGACCAGCACGGAGCGGCCGGCCCGGGCCAGGTAGGCGGCGGCGACCAGGCCGTTGTGGCCGCCGCCGACGATGACGGCGTCGTAGGTGCGCGAGGTGCTGGGCGGGGGCGTCATGGCTCTTGGTAGCACGGCCCGATCGGGGGCGGCCAGCCCGCCGCCGGGCACCGGCTCCGGTCAGCGGGCGGCCACCGAGCGCAGTGCCGCGACCCTGCGGTACAGCTCCGCGGCCTCGGCGGCGCGGCCGAGCTGTTCCAGGCAGTGGGCCTCGTCGTCGCGGGCGACGAGGGTGTCGGGCCGGTCGGGGCCCAGGACCCGTTCGCGGGCGGCGGCGACCAGACGGTACTCGGTGAGGGCGGCCGCCCAGCGGCCCAGCCAGCCCAGGGCGACGGCGACCTCGCGGTGGCTGACCAGCGTGTCGGGATGGTCGGGGCCCAGGACCCGGCCGCGGACCGCGCACACCGCGCGGGCTTCTTCCAGCGCCTCCCCCCAGCGGCCCAGCCTGCCGAGGTTGACGCCCCGGCCGTGCCGGGCGCGCAGGGTCTCGGGGTGATCGGCGCCCTGGGCGCGGGCGCGGTCGGCGATCAGGTGCTCGTAGGCGGTCAGCGCTTCGGCGCAGCGGCCGAGGCGGCCGAGGGCGACGCCGGTCTCGTAGCGGGCGGCGAAGGTGTCGGGGTGGTCGGGGCCGAGGGCTCGCGCGCGGGCGGCGGCGACCTCGCGGTAGGTCGCCAGGGCCTCCTGCCAGCGGTCGAGCCGCCCGAGTTCGTAGGCCACCTCGTAGCGGGTGACGAGGGTGTCGGGGTGGCCGGGGCCGAGCACCCGGGCCCGGGCGGCGGCCACCTCGCGGGCCATCCGGTGGGCGTCCTCGGTGCGGCCGAGGCGGCCCAGGTTGAAGGCCAGGTTGTGCCTGCAGCGCAGGGTGTCGGGATGGTCGGCGCCCATGGTGCGCTCACGGGCGGTCAGCACCGACGTGTACACCTGGTGGGCGTCGGTGTGGCGGCCCAGCCGGCCCAGGGTGTAGGCCATCTCCTGGCGGACGGCGAGGGTGTCGGCGTGGTCGGCGCCCATCGTCCTGATCCGGGCCTGGGCGACGCCCTTGTAGGCGCGCAGCGCGTCGGCGGCCCGGCCGGTGCGCCCCAGTGCGAAGGCGGCCTCGTAGCGGCTGGCGAGCGTGTCGGGGTGGTCGGGACCGAGCAGGCGCTCGCGTTCGGCCGCGACCGCGCGGTGGGCCCGGCCCGCCTCCTCCCAGCGGCCGAGGCGGCCCAGGCTCAGCGCCGCGTGGTGGCGCTCGGCCAGTCCGGCGGCGGCCTCGGACGCCGGCTCGGGCCACTCGTCCGGGGCGGGCTCGACGGTCCGGCCGCCGTCGGTCCCGGCACCGGTCGGCCGCGGGATCCACTCGCCGGACAGGCCTGCCCCGGGGTCCGGGGGCGTGGCGCGCGGGCCGGTGCCCCTCGCCTTGTGACCGGTCGTCATGCCGTGGGTCCAGGACGGCAGCCCGGTACGGCCGCCGACCGGCCGCGGCGTCCGCGGCGTCGTCCGCGGCCGGGCTGTCGCGAGGGCCGGCACCCGCGCCGGTGCGCTGCGTCCGGCGGTGATCCGGCGGCCCAGCTCGCCGGCGTCGTCCGGGCGCCGCTCGGGCCGCTTGGCCAGCAGGTCCAGGATGATCCGGTCCAGGTACCGGGGCAGCTCGGCGCGGTGGGTGCGGGGCGGTTCGGGCTCGGTGTCGCGGTGGCCGACGAGGATCGCCCAGGCGTCGTCGAGGTCGAACGGCGGGACGCCGGTGGCGATCTCGTAGAGTACGCAGCCCAGGGAGTACAGGTCGCTGCGCCGGTCGACCTCGTCCCCGCCGATCTGTTCCGGCGACATGTAGTGCGGGGTGCCCATGGCGATGCCGGTGCCGGTCAGCCGGGCGGTGAAGCCCGCGTCGGCACCCAGCCGGGCGATGCCGAAGTCGCAGATCTTCACGGTGCCGTCGGCGGTCCGCACGATGTTCGCCGGCTTGAGGTCGCGGTGCACGATGCCCTGCTCGTGGGTGTAGGCGAGCGCGGCGGCGACCTGTTCGGCGATGTCGACGACGTCCTCGACGGGCAGCGGATGGCCCTTGTTGTCCTCCAGGAGCCGGCTCAGGTCGTGTCCTTCCAGCAACTCCATGACCAGGAAGAGCACGCCCTCCCACTCGCCGAAGTCGTGGACGACGGTCACCCCGCGGTGCTGGAGCGCGGCCGCCACCCGGGCCTCGCGCCGGAATCTCTCCCGCAGGACGCGGGTGAAGGAGTGGTCGTGCTGCGTGCCCAGCGGTTTGAGGCACTTGACGGCTATGCGACGGCCCAGTGACTCGTCCCGCGCCCGCCACACCTCGCCCATGCCGCCGCGCCCGATCCTCTCGAGCAGCCGGTACCGGCCCTGGATCAGCGTGCTGTCCCCCATGACTTCGCCCGCCCCCGTGGTTCAGTCCGCCGCGCCCTCCCCTGGCCGGTCCAGTATGGCCGCTTGTCGTCCGATTTTGTATGGCGCCGGGCGCACGCCCGGGCCGAGCCGTGCCATGGCGCGCAGGATGTGTCTGGGCGGCAGCTGCCAGCGCAGACGTGCGGGGACATGGCGCAGCAGGGTGCCCGTGGCGCGCAGCCGGCGGGTGACGGTGGCGGGCGGGGGTGCGGCTCTGTCGTAGAGCTCGTGCGCGTACGGCGGTAGGGAGTCGTACGCAAGACGGGCGACCCGCCGCCACAGCAGCTCGCGGGCCGGGACCAGGAGGGGGTGGGTGGGCGGGCGGAGCAGGAAGTCGTCCACCTCGTGCGCGTCCGCTCCCGCGGTCAATTCGGGCCGTACCCGCGCGAAGTAGGCGGCCAGCTCGGCCCGGTTCGCGGGTACGGAGGCGGGGTCGAGGCCGACGAGACGGGCGCTGTGCCGGTGTTCGGCGAGGTAGCGGTCGGCGTGCGCGTCGGTGAGCGGGAATCCGGAGCGGCGCAGGACGTGCAGGTAGGAGCCGATCTCGGCGCAGTGCACCCACAGCAGCAGGGCGGGTTCGTCGACGCCGTAGCGTTCGCCCGTGTCGGGGTCGGTGGCGCCGAGCATGCTGTGGATCTTCCTGACCCGGGCTCCGGCCCGCTCGGCGGCCTCGGTGGTGCCGTACGTCGTGGTGCCGACGAAGCCCGCGGTGCGCATCAGCCGGCCCCACGCGTCGCGCCGGAAGTCGCTGTTCTGCATCACGCCGCGCACCGCGCGCGGATGCAGGGCCTGGAGGTAGAGGGCGCGGATGCCGGCCACCCACATCATCGGGTCGCCGTGCGCCTGCCAGGTCACGGAACGCGGGCCGAACAGGCCCGGGTCGCCGTCGGTCCGTGTCGCCGCCATACGGGCAGGCTAACGCGGTGCGGGGCCCGTTCCCAGGGCCTCAGCGCAGGGTGGCCAGGAACTCTCCGCAGGCGCGGGCGCAGTCGCGGCAGGCCTGGGCGCTCTCCTCGGCGCCCGGGTGGTCGTCGAAGACGTGCGCGCTCTCCAGGCACACCTGGCGGCACCACTCCAGCTGGGCGCGGATGGCGGCCTCGTCCACCTGGTTCTGCTCGGACAGCACCCGGCAGGTCGCGTCGCACACCTCCGCGCACATGATGCCCCTGCGCCGCACGAGTTCCTGGTTCTCGGTCCCGTCCGGGTCCACGAGGCTCGCCCGCAGGGCGCAGGCCCGGGCGCACTCGGTGCACGCCTGTGCGCACGCGAAGCGGTCCTCGAGGAAGCGGAACAGTTCCTGCTGGGAAGTCGTCGTCGATGTCACACCGAGCGGGTTGCCGCCGACCGCGGCGCCAAACGGCCGGGCCCGGTGTTTCCAAGGGTTCCGGGCCGTTTCCGATCGGAAAGGCCGGCTCTTCGCGGGCGCGAGCGTCGCGGTGGCGGTGGCGGTGGCGGTGGCGGTGGCGGTGAGCAGGTTCGTCGCGCGGGCCTGGGGTACCCGCGCTCCATGACCAACGCATGGATGGACCTGGCCGCGGGCGGCTCGGGCGCGCTCGCCGTCTGGCTGATCGTCGCGGCCGTCGTGGTGGTGGCCGTGCTGATCGGCGCGTTCGCCTTCGGCAGTCGGCAAAAGCGCCGGGAGCCGCCGCCGCCTCGTCCCGAGGAGCAGCCCCGTATGCCCGACGACGGTCCCGTCCACGAGCAGCGGGAGCGCCGGGAGCCCGACGAGATGCCGCGGAGCGACGAACGCACGCTGCCGCACGAGATGGGGCACCAGGGCAGCCGAACCGCTTCCGACCAGGAGCGGCCCCGCTGGGACGAGGGCAGCAGCGGTTCCTTCGGCAGCGGCGGCCCGGGCGGACGCTGATCCGGCAAGCCGAAGGGTGACCGTACGTGGCCGCTGCGTAGTTTCCGGCACGGGCGGTGGGGAACCCATGCGCCGTGCTGTTGCAGAGGAGAAGGGCCCGCGCCGGTGCGCGGGCCCGCCACGCGGCCGAACACACCGTCAACTGGGCCGACGGGCGGCTCCCCGTCTCCGAGGGCGGGGGGCTGCTGCGCAAGGCCTTTCCCGAGCACTGGTCGTTCCTGCTGGGCGAGATCGCCCTGTACAGCTTCGTCGTGCTGCTGCTGACCGGGGTCTGGCTGACGCTGTTCTTCAAGCCCTCGATGACGGAGGTCGTCTACGACGGCTCGTACGAGCCCCTGCTGGGGGTGAGCATGTCGGAGGCCTACCGCTCGACGCTGGACATCAGTTTCGACGTGCGGGGCGGGCTGCTGATCCGGCAGGTGCACCACTGGGCGTCGCTGGTGTTCCTGTCGGCCATCGGGGTGCATCTGCTGCGGATTTTCTTCACCGGGGCGTTCCGCCGTCCGCGTGAGGTCAACTGGCTGATCGGTGTCACGCTCTTCGTGCTGGCGCTGGCCGAGGGCTTCGCCGGCTACTCGCTCCCGGACGACCTGCTGTCCGGGACGGGGCTGCGCATCGCCCAGGGGATCATGCTGTCCATCCCCGTCGTGGGGACGTACCTCAGCATGTTCGCGTTCGGCGGCGAGTATCCCGGCGAGGACATCGTCCCGCGGCTGTACTCGGTGCACATCCTGCTGCTCCCGGCGCTGCTGGTCGCGCTGGTCACACTCCATCTGATCCTGGTGTTCTACCTGAAGCACACCCAGTGGGCGGGCCGCGGGCGCACCAACCGCAACGCGGTGGGCAAGCCGCTGTTCCCGCAGTTCATGGCGAACTCCACGGGCCTGTTCTTCATGGTCTTCGGTCTCCTGACCGTGCTTGCGGCGGTGGCCGAGATCAACCCGATCTGGACCTACGGCCCCTACCGCCCCGATGTCGTCTCCACGGGCTCGCAGCCGGACTGGTACGTCGGGTTCCTGGAGGGCTCGCTGCGGCTGATGCCGCCGTTCGAGACGGCGGTGGCGGGCCATACCGTCATGTGGAACGTGCTGGTGCCGGCGGTCCTGCTGCCGGGCGCCCTGTTCGCGGTGCTGTACGCCTACCCGTTCTTCGAGCGCTGGGTGACGGGCGACCACGAGGAGCACCACCTGTGCGACCGGCCCCGGGACAAGCCGGTGCGCACCGGGCTGGGCGTCGCCGCGATCGTCTTCTACGCCGTACTGCTGCTGGCCGGCGGCAACGACATCCTCGCCCACACCTTCCACGTGTCGCTGAACCTGCTCACGTGGATCTTCCGCGTGTCCCTGGTGCTGGCGCCGCCGCTGGCCTTCGTCGCGACCAAGCGCGTCTGCCTGGCGCTGCAGGAGCACGACCGCGAGCGGCTGGCCGAGGGCGAGGAGACGGGCGAGGTGCACCAGACCCTCGCGGGCGGTTACGCCGAGAGTCACGGGCCCCTCGATCCCGAGGAGCGTCACGTGCTGCGGGCCCGCAGGCAGCCCGAACCGCTCGCGCCGTCCCCGAAAGAGGGCGACGCCCCGCACGTGGGCCGGCTGCGGGCGACGCTCAGCGAGTGGTACTACGGCGACCGGGTCGACGTCGAGGACGCGGAGCCGGAGCCGGAACGGGAGTCGGTGGCGGAGGCGTCGGCGCAAGCGGTGGAACGGGACGCCTACTCGGGCGAGCCGGAGCGCTGAACGCCCCGGTCGGCGTACTGGAAGACCAGTCCGCAGACCCCCATGGTCAGCAGGCCGAAGCCGATCAGGGCCAGCCACAGCCCGAAGACGATGCCGAACGCGAGCACCACGGCGGCCAGCGCGATCGTGATCGGCCAGGCGCTGCGCGGCGGGAAGAAGTCGACCGGACCCGCGGTGTCGACGGCCTCGCCGTCACCGCGGTCCTGGGCCCGCAGCCCGCGCCTGCGGTACTGCACGCGCAGGAAGAACGCGACGAGCGAGGCCATGAGGAAGGCGAGGACGAGGGCGGCGGTGCCGGCGGGCTCACGGGACCACCAGCCGTAGAGGGCAGCCTCGGCTCCGAAGAAGACCGCCACACCGGTGAACAGACGGGATTCGGTCCTCACTGCACCTGCCTCTGATCGTGTCGGGTGATGTCGGGGTGGTGGAGGTCGAAGGCCGGGGACTCGGAGCGGATCCGGGGCAGGGACATGAAGTTGTGGCGCGGGGGCGGGCTGCTGGTGGCCCATTCGAGGGAACGGCCGTAGCCCCAGGGGTCGTCCCGGCCGACCTTCTTCCCGTACTGGTGGGTGCGCCACACGTTGTAGAGGAACGGCAGGGTGGACAGTCCGAGGAGGAAGGCGCCGATGGAGCTGATGGTGTTCAGCGTGGTGAAGCCGTCCGCGGCCAGGTAGTCGGCGTAGCGGCGCGGCATGCCCTGCTCGCCGAGCCAGTGCTGGACGAGGAAGGTGGTCTGGAAGCCGACGAAGAGGGTCCAGAAGTGGATCTTGCCGAGGCGTTCGTCGAGCAGTTTGCCGGTGAACTTCGGCCACCAGAAGTAGAAGCCGGCGAACATCGCGAAGACGACCGTGCCGAACAGCACGTAGTGCAGGTGGGCGACGATGAAGTACGAGTCCGTCAGGTGGAAGTCCAGGGGCGGGGAGGCGATGAGGACGCCGCTCATGCCGCCGAGCAGGAACGTCACCAGGAAGCCGCACGCCCACAGCATGGGTGTCTCGAAGGAGAGCGAGCCGCGGGTCATCGTGCCGATCCAGTTGAAGAACTTCACCCCGGTCGGCACGGCGATGAGGAACGACATGAGGGAGAAGAACGGGAGCAGCACGGCACCGGTGGCGAACATGTGGTGGGCCCACACCACCGCGGAGAGAAAGGTGATGGCGATGGTGGCGCCGACCAGGCTGACGTAGCCGAAGATCGGCTTGCGGCTGAAGACCGGGATGATCTCGGTGACGATGCCGAAGAACGGCAGCGCCACGATGTACACCTCGGGATGGCCGAAGAACCAGAACAGGTGCTGCCACAGCAGCGCCCCGCCGTTGGCCGCGTCGAAGACGTGCGCGCCGAACTTGCGGTCGGCTTCGAGCATCAGCAGCGCGGCGGTGAGCACGGGGAAGGCGGGCAGCACCAGGATCGACGTGAACAGGATGTTCCAGGTGAAGATCGGCATCCGGAACATGGTCATGCCGGGGGCGCGCAGGCAGATGATGGTGGTGATGAAGTTGACGGCGCTGAGTGTGGTCGACACACCGCTCACCACGAGGCCC
This sequence comes from Streptomyces sp. NPDC059906, assembly GCF_042730645.1. Classification (NCBI taxonomy): domain Bacteria; kingdom Bacillati; phylum Actinomycetota; class Actinomycetes; order Kitasatosporales; family Streptomycetaceae; genus Streptomyces; species Streptomyces sp. NPDC059906. The sequence continues at coordinate 63,909 of NZ_JBHWKU010000031.1, read as the reverse complement.
ATCGTCCACAGGTCACCGCCCGGTCCCGGACTGAAGGTCGCGCTGTTCAGGGGTGCGTAGGCGAACCAGCCGAACGAGGCCGCTCCCCCGGGCGTCAGGAAACCCGCCACCACCATCAGTCCGCCGAACAGGTACATCCAGTACGACAGCGCGTTCAGCCGGGGGAAGGCCAGGTCGGGGGCGCCGATCTGCAGGGGCATGATGACGTTGGTGAACCCGGCGAACAGCGGGGTCGCGAACAGCAGCATCATGATGGTGCCGTGCACGGTGAACAGCTGGTTGTACTGCTCGTTGCTGAACAACTGCAGCCCGGGCCGGGCGAGTTCACTGCGCATCAGCATGGCGAGGACGCCGCCGAACAGGAAGAAGCCGAACGACGTCGCGAGGTAGAGATGGCCGATCACCTTGTGATCGGTCGTCGTGGCCCACCGCACCAGCGCCCGGCCCAGCGTGCGGTTCGTCCGCTGCCGAGCCGGGGTCCGGTGCGGCGACTTCGTCCTTCTGTCCACCGCCATGCGGCGGAGAGTACCCAGGCGCCGTGGGCTCAGGCCCACGACCACGCCGAGGCCTGCGCGGGGCGTCCGGCGGATGGGCCACCTGGCGCACGCGGGCGCGGACCGGACGGTGCCGGGTCCGCGCCCGCGCGCGGAGATCGGGTTACGAGGCGTCGAGCACGGTGCCGGTCAGCACCGGGCCCTGCGGTTCGCCCTCGTCGTCGGTGTTCTGGAACCCGACGTACTCGGTGGGCTCCGCGACCTCGTCGCCGATGGTGGGCACGGTCACCTCGGTCTCCGTCTCACCGGCCGGGACGGAGACCCAGAGCGCGAAGTAGTCCAGCCGGGAGAGCGGGACCTCCCCCTCCGGGACCACACCCACCGTCTCGACGAGCCAGTCGTGGTCGACGTCCTTGGTGGACAGCTCGGGACGGGTGTCGTCGGGGACCGGTACCAGCACGGTGTTCAGGTCCACGTCGGCGGGTTCCGAGAGCGAGACCCGCCAGCGCAGCGGCTGCCCCTCGGTGACCTCGTCGGCGACGGGCGTGACGTCGATCTTCGGCCTCGGGTCGTCCTCCGCGACCGTCACGCCGCCGGCGTAGGAGCCGACGACCGAGCCGTGCACCGCCTTGACCAGCAGGTCGTGGTTCGAGTCGCCGCCGTAGCGCTGGTTGCCCGTCACCTTGACGGGCACGTCGACGAAGGGGCGGCCGGAGCGTACGGTGACCAGGCGCTCCTCGACCGCCGTGCCGAAACCTTCCATGACGTACATCCGGACCGTGCCGGTGCCCTTGCCCGAGACCCGCACCGGGACGTGGTAGGTGCGCACGCCGAAGTCGCCCTCCTCGACCGTCGTCCGGCCGACGTCGACGCGGGCCAGCGGGGCCGGCCGCACCTGGGGGGTGCCGGGGTGCCAGGCGTAGGCGTCCATCAGCCAGGCCTTGCCGGCGCGGGAACGGGGCGTCAGTTCCAGCGTGGTGACGCGGCGCAGGTCGACTCCGGCGCGGGTGGCGGCGGTGAGCGGTACGCGCAGTTCCTGCGCCCAGTAGGAGGCCGTGCGTTCGCTGCCCGGCAGGCCGTCGGCGTGGACGGCGCCGAGGGTGGCACGCCGGCCGGCGGTGTCGGTGACGGCCACGTCGAGCCGGGTGCCGGTGCTGCCCGGCGGCACGATGACGCGCAGGGCGAGGCTCCGTGCGCCGTTCAGGGAGACGGGTGCGCCGGGACGGACCCGGGCCGCGGTGCCGGGCTCGGACCAGTCCAGGGCGATCGCGCCGCGGCCGGTCTCGCGTTCCGGCTGCCAGTACGCGAAGTGCGGTGAGGAGCCGTGCGCGTCCTCGCCGAGGCAGGCGACGCCCGGGTCGGGGTCGACCGCGGAGCACAGGCGTCCGCCGCCGGTCACCTGAACGCCGGCGTCCGGCAGGAATCCGTCGCCGCGGCCGGCGCCGACCGCGTGGGTCAGCACCCGGGCCGGGTCGGCCGAGGGGGCGCGGCGGCCGGTGCCGTCGACCAGTTCGCGCACCCGGTCGTCACCGGCGACGAACAGCCGGGCGGCGGCGGCGATGTAGGTCGCGCCGGCCCGGTGCTGCTGCTCGGCGCTGAGCCGGGTGGGGCTGGACGCCGAGCAGACCGGGTCGGGGTCCTCGGGGTCCTCCCAGAAGTCGTCGGTGGCGGGTGCCTGGGCCTGGCCGGGCGTCCACTCGGTGTTGAAGTAGTTGTGGTTGGCGCCCGTGATGTGGACCGCGCTGTGCAGCGCGCGGCCCCGGCTCACGCCGCGGGTGCCGTCGACGTAGAGCTGCCCCTGAAGGTCGGAGACGTCGCCGTCGCAGCCCGGCAGGATGGTCAGGGACGGCACGTCGGGTACCGGGTTCTGGCCGAAGGCGGTGGGACCGATGAGCACGGTGCCGCGGATGTTCCAGCGGGCCCGCCCCGGGTGGCCGTCCTGGTCCGCGGGCGGCGGGTACAGGCTGTCCATGGCCGCCCGGTCGACGCCTTCGCCGCCTCGGGAGTGGCCGACCAGCAGGACGCGGGAGAGGTCGGCCTGCGGGCCCCGGCGTACGGCGGCCGGGGCGGTGGAGGTCCTGGCGGCCCAGTCGGCCCAGCGGGCCAGGTGCGAGCGCACCAGTGACGAGCGGGCCTGGGCGCCGCCGTCCTCGAGGCCGCCGTCCTGGCCGTTGATGCCGTTGGCGGAGATCGAGACGGTCACATAGCCCTGGGAGGCCAGCAGTTCCTGGTCCTGGAGGTAGCCGCGGTGGCTGGGGATGGGCTTGGCGTCGTCGGCGCAGGGCCAGTCGATCGTGACGGCCTCCTCGCCCTGGCCGGGGACGTAGCAGGTGGCGTGGCGACCGTGCAGGAAGAGCGCGAGGGGGCGTTTGCCGGTCGCTCCCTTCGGTGCGACGACCACGCCGCGCATCTCGACCGGGGCGGACAGGCCGGGCAGCCGTACCGGGTCGAGCGTGTACTCGCCGGTGGCGGTGGCGAACGACCCGGGCCGGCCCGGGTCGACGGTGCCGGCGGGGAGCTGGGCCGGGAGTTTCGCCTCGGGCGCCTGGGAGGGGCGGCGCTGTCGGGCGGCGGCTCCCGGGTCCTGGTCCAGCCGGCGGCCCGCGGCGCGGACCTGGAGGTCGGTCAGCCCCTGCGGTGCGCCCGGCCGGGTCTCGTCCAGCGGTAAGCGGAAGGTCCTGCCGTCGCGGTCCGGTTCCGGTACGCCGAGCAGGCGGCCGGCGGCGTGGAACTCCACCCGTGCGTCGCCGGGCGGCACGGCCCGCGGGGAGCGCCACTCCAGGGATCTCGCCTCGCCGGTGCCGGTGATCCGCCAGCCGGGCGGCAGGTCGGCGGTGCCGTTCGGCGCCGCCCGTACGGATGCGGGGCCGCCGGGCGGTTCCGGTGCGGCCTGGGCCGCGGCGGGCGCGGCGCCCACCAGGGTCAGGGCCGCTGTCGCGGCGGCCCACAGCGTTCGAGCACGTATCAAGAATCCGCTCCTCAACACCTCGGTGGTACCTCGGTCCGGGGCAACGCCCGTACGGGCGCCCCTGGTTGGAGGAGGGGAAGGAGATCCTTGGGGTTGCCTGTGAGCCGTCAGCCGTCAGCCGTCAGCCGTCGTCCTCATCCGTCAGCCGTCAGCCGCCGCTGCCGCCGGTCCCTCCTACGCTCCCGCCGGTGTCGGGGGGCGCCGCGGTCTCCGCGGTCCCGGGAGCCCTGCGCTCCGCGGCGAAGCGGCAGTCGTCGCTGGAGCGGCCGGCCAGCCGGCCGCCGGGCTGCTCCACGGTCACCTGCGCCCTGCCCAGCGCGGGGTCCTGCCGCAGCCGGGCGGCGGCGACCGTGCAGGCCAGCTGGTCGACGGCCGTGTCGCTGAGGATCCCGGCGCTCCGTGGCAGCTGGACGGTGACCCCGGTGCCGTCGGTGCGGATGGTGGGGGCCTCGGCCGCGGGAGGCAGCTCGGTCGTCAGCCCCCTCCCGCGCTCCTGGTCGTCCGGACCTTTGAACAGCATCAGCACGGTGCCGCCGAGGTCGGTCGAGCCCGGCGCCGTGCGGACCACCGCGACCAGGGACCCGTCCTCGACGAAGTAGAGCGGGACCTTGACCTGGGGCACCGCCTCGGGCACGGTCTCCGAGGGTGCGGCGGTGACGCCAGGATCCAGGACGCCGGTCGCGGGTTCGCCCGCCTCGACCACCCCCGTCTCGGGTATGCCGCACGCGGAGAGCGGGAGCAGCGCCGCGATCAGCAGCGGGAAGGCGCGCGCGGACGCTTTCATGTGCGGTCCTCCTTCGCCGGGGGCGGTGTCCGGTCCTCCGCGTCCTCCGTGTCGTCCGGGCGCAGCGGCAGGACGACCGTGAAGACGGCGCCGCCCTCCGGATGGTTGGCCGCCCGGACGGTGCCGCCGTGCAGGCGTACGTTCTCCGTGGCGATGGACAGCCCGAGGCCGCTGCCCTCGCTCCGGGCGCGGGCGCCGGCCGACTTGTAGAAGCGGTCGAAGACGTGGGGCAGCACGCTCTCGGGTATGCCGTCCCCGCCGTCGCGGACGGTGACGACCGCCTGTCTTCCGGCCCGGGCGTCCTGGGCGTGCAGGTCCAGACGGACCGGGGGCGCGCCGTGCCTGAGGGCGTTGGCGACGAGGTTCGCCACGACGACGTCGAGGCGGCGCGGGTCGACGCGGCCGCGCAGCTCTCCCGGTTCCGGCAGGCCGGTCTCCACGGTGTCCTGCCAGCCGCGGGTGGCGAGCGTGCGGCGCAGCGACTCGGCGAGATCGATCTCGTCCAGGTGCAGGGCGGCCGCGCCCGCGTCGAAGCGGGAGATCTCCATCAGGTCGTCCACGAGCGCGGCCAGCTTCGTGGTCTCCGTGCTGATCAGGCGCACGGCCGTCGCGGTGTCCTCGTCCAGCCCGGCCGCGTCCTCGTCCAGCACGTCGGTGACCGCCGACATCGCCGCCAGCGGGGTGCGCAGTTCGTGGGAGACGTCCGCGGCGAAGCGGCGGGCACCGGCCTCCATGCGCCGCAGTTCGGCCACCGAGCCCTCCAGCGCCGCGGCGGTCTCGTTGAAGGTGCGGGAGAGATCGGCGAGTTCGTCGGAGCCCTGCACCGCGAGCCGGGTGTCCAGGCGGCCCTCGGCGATGCTCCGGGTCGCCCGGCGCAGCGCCCGCACCGGCCGCAGGACACCGCGGGCGGCCAGGAGGGCGATCAGGACGGCCAGCACCAGGGCGGGCACGGTGGCGCGTTCGATCGCGGTGACCAGCGCGTCGACGTAGCCCTGCTCCTCCTGCTGCGGCACGGTGAGGTAGACCTCGAGGCCGGAGGCCGGGCGCTCGGTGGTGTACTGGCCGGCGAAGGTGACGGGCATGCCGACGACGAGGGCGGAGTGGCCGTCGTGCGAGACCCGCTGGAACACGGTGGCCCGGCGGGAGCGCACGGACTGGCGCATCGCCGGGGACAGTTCCCCGAAGGTGTCCCCGGGGACGGACGTGGCGCTCTTGTCCCGGTAGGCGACCAGGACCCGCCACTGCTGGGACCGCCCGCCCCTGGACACGTCGTTGGCGAACGACGTCAGGCCGGCCGCGTCGGGCGGGAACCGGTAGTTGGGGACCAGGGTGTTGACGCGGTGCCGGAACTCCTCGATCACCGTGTCCTGGCTCTGCTGCAGGACGCCGGTCCGTGCCTCGCGGAAGGTCAGTGCGCCGGTGGTCACCGTGGCCACGACGGCGACGAGGGTGAAGGTCACCACCAGCCGCAGGCGCAGCCCCATCAGTGCGCGCAGCACCCGGGGAGCTCTCACCGGGGTCCGAACCGGTAGCCGAAGCCGCGCACGGTGTGCACGTAGCGCGGGCTGCCCGGCGACTCACCGATCTTGGACCGCAGTCGCTTGACGCAGGCGTCCACGAGCCGCGCGTCCCCGTGGTAGTTGTGCTCCCACACGGCCTCCAGGAGCTGCTGGCGGCTGAACACCTGCCCCGCCGAGGCGGACAGGGTGAGCAGCAGCCGCAGTTCGGAGGGGCCGAGGGCGACCGGCCGTCCCTGGTGGGTGACGGTCAGCCCGGCCCGGTCGATGACCAGGTCGCCGTGGTGTTCGGTGCGTGGTGTGCCCTGGTCGTCCGCCGTGCCGCCCACGCGGCGCAGCACGGCGCGTATGCGGGCGTCCAGGATGCGGGCGCGGACCGGTTTGACGACGTAGTCGTCGGCTCCGGCCTCCAGTCCGACGACGATGTCGGTGTCGTCGCCGCGGGCGGTGGCCATGATGATCGGCACCTGGTCGTGGGCGCGTATGCGGCGGCACACCTCCAGGCCCGACATGCCCGGCAGCATCAGGTCGAGGACCACGGCGTCGGGCCGGAAGGACCGGAGCTGCTCCAGTCCGTCCTCGCCGGTCGCGGCGGCGGCGACCTCGTGCCCCTGCCGGCGCAGGGCCAGTCGCACGCCGTCCCGGACGGCGCGGTCGTCTTCGATGATCAGGACCCGTGGCATGGACCTCAGTATGCGTGTGCGCGGGTGGCGGACCACGGTCGGGTGAGGGCTGTTACACAGCGGTCCAAAAGCGGTCCACGGACGATCACACGCCCCGGGCAGGCTTTGTGATCATGAATGAGCGCCGCCGACCGACTCCCCCACCGTCCTCCGCCGCGGGCCGCCGACGCCGCGGCGGCCGCTCCCGCCGCCGAGGGGGCGCCCGGCCCCGCCTGCTGTGGCCGGGGCTCGCGGCCGGGACCGTCCTGGTGCTCGCCGGCGGGCTGGCCCTCAGGGGAGCCTCGGAACCCTCCGGCGCCGACACGGCCGGTGCGTCCTCCGCGACCGAGGAACCCGGGTCGCACGGGGCCGGCGGGACGGGGGCCGCGCCGGAGGACGAGCCGACCGCCTCACCGGCGAAGGAGAAGGACGGGAAAGGGCAGGACGGGAAAGGGCAGGACGAGAAGCCGGACCCCGGCTCGATTCCGTCGTCCGGACCCGGAACGTTCGCCACCGCGGACGGGAGCGGTGACCGGGTCGGCGGGAGCGGGCGGACGCTCACCTACGTGGTGCAGGTCGAGGACGGCATCGGGATCTCGGCACCGGACGTCGCGGCCGAGGTCGAGCGCATCCTGGCCGACGAGCGAGGCTGGACGGCCGACGGGAAGGTGGGGTTCCGGCGGGTGTCCGGCGGCGCGTCCGACTTCCGGGTACGGCTCGCCACGGCGGGGACGGTGGACGACATATGCGGCCAGTACGGCCTGGACACCGGCGGCGAGGTCAACTGCAACGTGGGCCAGGACGTCATGGTCAACCTCAAGCGGTGGCTCCTGGCCACGCAGTACTACGCGGACGACGTGACGTCGTACCGGGCGCTGATCATCAACCACGAGGTCGGGCACTTCCTCGGCCACGGCCATGAGGGCTGCCCCGGGGCGGGGCGTCCGGCGCCGGTGATGATGCAGCAGATCAAGGGGCTGCACGGCTGCCGGACCAATGTCTGGCCCTACGACGCCGAGGGTCGCGCCGTCACGGGCCCGGCCGTCGGCTGACGGTGTCGCGGTCGGGCTCTTGGCAGTCCGGGTTCCGGCAGGTGCCGGGGCCCCAGACCGGGACATAGATGCCCAGCGTCTTGTGCCGGTGGATCTCGGCGGGGACACGGTGGCCGCAGGTCGGACAGATCTCCTCGTACTTCGCGTCCACCTGTCGTGGCGTTCTCGTCTTCTGCGTGTGACTGCTCATGATGCCCACACCCACGCTCGTGAGACTGTTTGAACCGATCTTTGCCTTTACTTTACCTTGCGTTGGGACTGCGCGGAAAGCGCGTCCGCGCCCTTTCCGTCCTTCCCGTCCTCCGTGTCGACCGGGCGGCGCAGGCTCAGTGTCACCGAGACCGCCAGGACCACGACGATGACCGCCAGACTCACCGGGGAGGGGATCTCCGGCACGGCGGGGCTGACGATCTTGTGCGTCGCCTGGAGGATGAGCTTGACGCCGATGAAGCCGAGGATGACCGCCAGGCCGGTGCTCAGGTAGTGGAAGCGCTCCAGCAGCCCCGACAGCATGAAGTAGAGGGCGCGCAGGCCGAGGATGGCGAAGGCGTTGCTGGTGTAGACGATGAAGGTGTCGTCGCTGACGGCGAGCACGGCCGGGACGCTGTCCACGGCGAAGATCAGGTCTGCCGCCTCGATCGCGGCGACGACGGCGAGCAGCGGTGTCGCCACGTGCTTGCCCGCTTCCTTCACGAAGAACTTCTGGCCCGCGTAGGTGTCCCGCACGGGGACGACCTTGCGCAGCAGCCGCACGGCGAAGCTCCGGCCGGGGTCGAAGCTCTCCTCCTCGCCCTTGAGGATCTTGTAGACGCTGTAGAAGAGGATGGCCGCGAAGGCGAACAGCACGGCGGTGAAGCGGTTGACCACGGCCACGCCGGCGGCGAGGAAGAGGCCGCGGAACACGAGGGCGCCGATGACGCCGAAGAACAGTACGCGGTGCTGGTAGGCGCGGGGCACCTTGAAGTAGGCGAAGATCAGGGCGAAGACGAAGAGGTTGTCGACCGAGAGGCTCTTCTCCAGCAGCCACGCGGTGGTGTACTCGGTGCCCGCCGTGCCGCCGAGGACGAGGAAGACGACCGCGCCGAAGACGAGGGCCAGGCCCACCCACAGCCCGCTCCAGGCGGCCGCTTCCCTGAATCCGATGACGTGGGCGCTGCGGTGCGCCAGCAGGTCGACGGCGAGCGAGACGACGACGGTGGCGGCGAAGGCCGCCCAGAGCCAGAAGGGCACATCGAACATGGAAGCCTCGCATGGTGCTGGGGGTTCTCAGCGGTCCTCGGCCACGGGGGCGGACCGCATCGCCTCGGTGGGGATGCCGTTGGCCCTGGCCGCGTCGGCGAGGGCCTGTGCGGCGGCCTCCGCGGCCTGCGCCGTGTCGCTGGCCGCCTGGGCGGCCCCGTCGTCCGACGGGCTCTCCCGGGTGGCCGGCGACTGCGGCAGCGCTTCGGTGAAGGCGCGGGAGACCCCCTGGAGCGCGGAGGTGACCTCGCTGGGGATGACCCAGAACGTGCTGCCGGAGCCCTGCGCCAGCTGGGGCAGCACCTGGAGGTACTGGTAGGCCAGCAGCTTGGGGTCGGGGTCGTTGCGGTGCACGGCCTGGAAGACCTCGTCGATGGCCCGGGACTGCCCCTCCGCCTTGAGGATCTCGGCGGTGCGGTTGCCCTCGGCACGCAGCACGGCGGCCTGCTTGTCGCCCTCGGCGGTGAGGATCTGCGACTGGCGCTGGCCCTCCGCGCCGAGGATCGCGGCCCGCTTGTCCCGCTCGGCCCGCATCTGCTTCTGCATGGCGTCCTTGATGGACTGCGGCGGGTCGATCGCCTTGATCTCCACCCGGTTCACCCGCAGCCCCCATTTCCCGGTGGCCTCGTCCAGCACTCCGCGCAATTGGCTGTTGATGGTGTCGCGCGAGGTGAGGGTCTTCTCCAGGTCCATGGAGCCCACGACATTGCGCAGGGTGGTGACGGTGAGCTGCTCGACCGCCTGGAGGAAGCTCGCGATCTCGTAGAAGGCCGCCCGCGGGTCCGTGACCTGGAAATACAGCACGGTGTCGATCTCGACGACCAGATTGTCCTCGGTGATGACCGGTTGGGGCTTGAAAGAAACGACCTGCTCGCGCAGGTCGATCACCGGATAGACCCGGTCGATGTACGGGATGACCACGCTGAGCCCGGGTTTCAGCGTGCGGTGGTAGCGGCCGAGCCGTTCGACGTTTCGGGCGCGGGCCTGCGGCACGATGCGCACCGCCCGCACCACGGTGAATACGGCGAGAAGCGCGACGATCACACCGGCGATGAGGAACGCCGAGGCTTCCATGGTCACTCCCGGGGATAGACGAATGCGGTGGAGCCGCTGATCTCCAGGACGTCGACGGTCGCACCCCGGGGAATCACCAGCGTCTCGTCGTAGGAACGGGCCGTCCATTCCTCACCGCCGATACGGACCCTGCCTTCCCGTCCGGTCACCTCGGAGAGGACGTACGCGGCCTGGCCGACCAGGGCGTCGACCCCGAAGCGCTGGGTCTGGGGCTGGACGAGGTGGCGCAGGGCGACGGGGCGGAGGAAGAAGAGGGTGATCGCGGAAACGACCGTGAACACGAGGAATTGAAAGGGTGTGGAAAGGCCGGCCGCCGCGGATCCGGCCGTGATGAGCGCGGCCACGCCCAGCATTCCGAGCGCGGCGGTCAGGGTGAAGATCTCCGCCATGATCAGGACCACCGAAACGATCAGCCAGATCAGCCACGAATCCATCACGACCCCCTTCCGCTTTTGAATTATTTTACCGGCTTTCCAGAAAAGCGGACCCGTTCGTCACGGGCGGGCGCCGGTGACGAACGGGTCCGGCGCCGTCACGCGGCCGCGCAGGCTCCGAGGTCTTCCCAGACGCCCCATTCGCCGGTGGTGCCGGGCTCCTCGCCGGTCACCCACCACTTGGCGCGCCAGGTGTGGCCGCCGTGGGAGACGGTGTCGCCGCCGTTGTAGACGCTCCCGGCGCTCCAGACCGCCGCGGCGCAGTCGCCCGGCTCGCCGTCTCCGCCGCCGTCACCGCCCCCGTCGCCCCCGCCGGTGCCGCCGATGTTGACGTCGATGCAGGAGTAGAAGGCGTTGCCGGTGTCCGCCACGTTCCAGACGGCCAGGACCTTCTGCCGGCCGGTGAAGCCGCCGAAGTTCACCTGGTGGCTCACGTCCGGGGCGGGCTGCGCTCCGTGGCCGTCGAACTCGGCGATCTTCTGGCTGCCGATGAAGTACTGCCAGCTGGCCGTGGCGTGGCGTGCCGTGTGGTGCCAGGTGAAGGTGTGCGTGCTGTTGACCGGTGTGACGCGCCAGCCCTTGCTGTCGTCGTCGAGTTCGGCGAACTGGCTGTTTCCGCCGCTGCAGCTGCTCAGGCCCTTCGGGCCCTCGACGCTCTGGGGCTCGTACTTGATCTGACCGCAGTCGACGATCCCCGCGGCGCACTGGTCCTGCCGGCTGCCGGGCGAGGTCACCCACCCGTGCGCGCTCGCCGTGCTCGCCGGAAGGCTGACGGCGAGCAACGGAGCGACCAGCGCCCCGACCGCGAAGGCCACCCGTCTCTTGGTGCGCATGTCGTGCCCCTTTCGGATACAGGTCTAGACCTGACGACTTCAGGTCTAGACCATAGCGACGGAGCCGGTCCGGTCAAGGGTTCGCGCAACATCAACCGACAAGCGGTGGTGCGCGTTTGACGCGACGGCCCTGATGCGCAACTCGTTGCGCTATTGGTCTAGACAAGGATCGCCGCGATGGTTAAAAGTCGAATGGGTTGTGCGTCTCCCCCCTCCCTCGGGACGCCGTCGACCCCGCCCCGTGCTGCGCACCATCCCCACCGGCCGCCCGGTTCCCCGGCGGTCGTTGCGCAAGAGAGGAGCACCACCGTTGGAAGCGCTGGAAAAACGCAGGGAGCACGTGATCGCGCTCTTCCGCATCGTCGTAGGCCTGCTGTTCGCCTGCCACGGAGCCGCCACCCTGTTCGACGTCATGGGCGGTCCGCACGGGCCCGCTCCGGGCTTCGCCGCGTGGCCCGGCTGGTGGGCCGCAGTGGTGCAACTGGTCGGCGGCACGCTGGTCCTGTGCGGTCTCGCGACCCGCACGTCGGCCGTCCTGTGCTCGGGGTCCATGGCGTACGCCTACTTCGTCGAGCACCAGCCCGACGGGCTCTTCCCCATCGAGAACGGCGGGGAGTCGGCCGCCATGTTCTGCTGGTCCTTCCTCCTGCTCGCCGCCCTCGGACCGGGCCGCTGGAGCCTGGCCTCCCGCTTCCGCCCCCGGCGGGGTGACGGCGGCCGCCCGGTCACCCGGACACTGGCCTCGGACGCGCCGACGTCCGTCTGAGCGGGGGCGTGCCGTCCCCGCCGACGGACGGCACGCCCCCGCTCCGGCCGGAGCGCGAACGCCTCACCCCGTCACCCACGGCGCCGACCGTTCCAGCTGCGCGGCCAGGGCCAGCAGCGTCCCCTCCCCGCCGAGCCCGGCGGCGAACTGGACACCGAGCGGCAGACCCCGGCCGTCCCGGCCGTGGGGAACGGACATCGCAGGCATTCCGGTGACGTTGTACACGCTGGTGAAGGCCGCGTAGACGGACGCGTGCCGGTAGACCGACTCCGGGTCGGCCGTGTCGAGGGTGCCGAGCGGCGGCGTCGGACTGGCCAGGGTCGGGCTGAGCAGCACGTCGACCTCGTCGAAGGCGGCGCCGACGGCCCAGCCGATCTCCTGCGCCCGGCGCAGCGCACGGCTGACGTCGGCCGCCGGGAGGGCGCGGTAGGTCTCGTACAGCACGCGGGTGAAGGGTTCGATGTCGTCGTCGGCCAGCGGCCTGCCCAGCCGGTCCAACCGGGCGTCGATCTGGGCGACCAGGTCGGCGCCCATCAGCACGCCCGAGGTGCGGCCGACGTCGTCGGGCCGGTACCGGGCGGTGGTCTCGACGACGTCGTGGCCCAGCCGCTCGCACAGCAGGGCCGCCGAGCGCACCGCCCGCGCGCAGTCGGGGTGCACCTCCGGGCCGTCCGGCAGCTCGGTGAGCAGGCCGATCCGCAGCCGCCCCGGGTCCCGTCGGGCCAGTTCCGCGAACGGCGCGGACGGCTCCGGTGCGGCGTAGGCGTCGCCGGGCAGCGGGCCGGCGGCGATGTCGAGGAGCAGGGCGCTGTCGCGGACGGTCGTGGTGAGGGCGTGGTGTCCGGAGACGAGGCCCGACAGGGTGGTGGGCCGCGGCGCGGGCGAGACACGGCCGCGGCTGGGTTTGAGGCCGAACAGCCCGCAGGCCGCCGCCGGGATGCGGATCGAGCCGCCGCCGTCGCTGGCGTGCGCGACCGGGACCATCCCGGCCGCGACCGCGGCGGCCGATCCGCCGCTGGAGCCGCCGGGCGAGTGCGCGGCGCTGTGCGGGTTGCGGGTGGGGCCGTGGAGCGCCGGTTCGGTGGAGGCGTTGAGGCCCAGCTCGGGGGTGTTGGTGGTGCCGAGGACGACGGCGCCGGCCCGGCGGTAGCGGGCGACCAGTTCGCTGTCGCGGCGCGCGGTCACCTCGCCGAACAGACGGCTGCCGCCGGTGGCGGGCAGTCCCTCGACCTCGGTGCCGAGGTCTTTGACCAGCATGGGAACCCCGTGCAGCGGCCCCTCGGGCAGTCCTGCCGCGATCTCGGCGAGGGCGGCCTCGAACCGGGTGTGGATCACCGCGTTGAGCCCGGGGTCGAGCTTCTCGATGCGGGCGATCGCCCGCTCGGTGACGGTACGGGCGTCGCATTCCCCGCTCCGTACGGCGGCGGCCGTGGCGACGGCGTCGCAGGGACGGCTTCCGGTGCCCATGCCTGCCACGCCCCTCACGCCACGTATCCGGCGGGCTTGCCCCAGGTCTCGCGCCGGGTGGTGCCGCGGTCGACCAGGACGCAGCGGGTGCCGGTGAAGTTGGTGGGCATGCATTTGTTGCAGTGGATGCACAGCGAGGGCGTGGCGGCGTCCTCGCGCATGCGGTTGACCAGGTCGGGCTCGCGCAGCAGCGCGCGGGCCATGGCCACGAACTCGAAGCCCTCGCGCATCGCGAGGTCCATGACGGGCTTGCCGGTGATGCCGCCGAGCAGGATCATCGGCAGCTTGACCGCGGCGCGGATCTGCCGGGCGTCCGCCAGCAGATAGGCGTCGCGGTAGGGGTAGCTGCGCAGGAACCGCTCGCCGACCATCTTCACGCCGAGCTTCATCGGCTGCGGCATGATCTCGGCGAACTCCCTGAGCGGGGCGTCGCCCTTGAAGAGGTACATCGGGTTGAGCAGGGAGCTGCCCGCGGTCATCTCCAGGGCGTCGACGGTGCCGTCCTGTTCGAGCCACTGCACCACGGGGATGGCCTCGTCGAGCCAGAAGCCGCCGGGCACCCCGTCGTCCATGTTCATCTTGGCGATGACCGCGATGCGCCCGCCGACCGCGTCGTGCACGGCCCGCATGATCTCCCGGGCGAAGCGGGCGCGCTTGTCGAGGCTGCCGCCGTAGGCGTCGGTGCGGTGGTTGACGCGGGGGCTGAGGAAGGAGCTGGCCAGGTAGTTGTGGCCCAGGTGCACCTCGACGGCGTCAAAACCCGCCTCGACTGCACGGCGCGCGGCCTCGGCGTGGGCCTCGGTGACGCGCCGGATGTCGTCGAGGGACGCCTCCTGCGCGAAGCTGAGGGTGGTGGCGTGGAAGTGCCGGGACGGCGAGAGGGCGGGAGCGCCGTTGCCCTTGGGGTTGGCGACCGGGCCGCCGTGTCCGATCTGCGCGGAGACGGCGGCGCCCTCGGCGTGCACGGCGTCGGTGAGGACGCGCAGGCCGGGCATCGCCTCGTCGGTCCAGTGGATCTGGTGGCGGTCGGTGCGTCCCTCCTTGGCGACCGCGCAGTACGCCACGGTGGTCATGCCGACGCCGCCGCGGGCGTAGGCGACGTGGAAGTCGACGAGGTCCTTGGTGACCAGGGACTTGTGGCTGAGCCCCTCGTAGGTCGCGGCCTTGATGACGCGGTTGCGCAGCTCGACGGGGCCCAGCCTGGCGGGCGCCAGGACGTCGGGGGCGGCGGGGGGCGTGGCGGGGCTGTCGGGCGTGGCGGGGCTGTCGGGCGCGGCGGGGGTCTCGGGGGCGGTCACGGGTGGTTCCTCCTGGTTTCGGCGTGGTGGCAGGCGATCCGGTGGCCGGGGCGGATCTCCCGCGGGGCGGGTTCCTCGGCGGCGCACCGTGCGGTGGCCAGCGGGCAGCGGGTGCGGAAGCGGCAGCCCGAGGGCGGGTTCAGCGGCGAGGGCAGTTCGGCGGCCCGGCCCTCGACGGCGGGCGGTCCGGCGGGGGCGGTGGAGCCGATCTGGGCCTCGGGGAGGGAGGCGAGCAGCAGCCGGGTGTAGGGGTGGGCGGCCTCGTGCTGCATGCCGTCGGAGGGCAGCACCTCGCAGACCTTGCCGAGGTACATGACCATGACGCGGTCGCTGATGTTCTTCACCACGGACACGTCGTGGGCGATGAAGACCATGCTCAGCGCGCGCCGCCGGGCCGTCGTCTCCAGGAGGTTGAGGATCTGCGCCTGCACGGACACGTCGAGGCTGGAGACGGGTTCGTCGCAGATCAGCACCTCGGGGTCGAGCATGAGGGCGCGGGCGATGCAGACGCGCTGGCACTGGCCGCCGGAGAGTTCGTGCGGCCGGCGCTCCCGTACGGTCGCGGGGTCGAGGCCGACGTCGCGCAGGGCGGCGTCGACGCGGGCGTCCCGGTCGCGGGTGTCGTCGCCGGGGCCCCAGATCGACCGGCCCTCCCACACCAGGTCCTTGACCCGGCGGCGCGGGTTCAGGGCGGAGACCGGGTCCTGCATGATGATCTGCATCCGGGCGCGGGCGCGGCGCAGTTCGCGCGGGGCGAGCCCGGTGAGGGTGACGTCGCCGAGGCGGACGGTGCCCGTGTCGGGGGGTGGCAGCTGGATCAGGGAACGGCCGACGGTGGACTTCCCGCAGCCGGACTCGCCGAGGATGCCGAGGGTCTCCCCCGCCGCGACCTCCAGGGAGACGCCGGAGACGGCGTGCACCTTCTGTCCGCGTCCGGCGGGGAACTCGACGACGAGGTCCGTCGCCGTCAGCACGGGCGCGTCCCGGGTGGTGGTCATACGGCGGCCTCCTCGGCGGCGCCCAGCGGGTGGTGGCAGGCGACGAGCCCGCCGGCGTCGCGCACCCCCGCGTAGGCGGTCAGGCGCGGGGACTCGGTGGTACAGCGGTCGGTCGCCGTGGCGCAGCGCGCGGCGAAGCGGCAACCGGGCGGCGGATGCAGCAAGTTGGGCGGGCGGCCCTCGATGGCGGGCAGCAGGGTGTGCGGGGGCAGGTCCAGGCGCGGGATGGAGGCGATCAGGGCGCTGCTGTAGGGGTGGCGGGGCCGGTCGAAGACGGCGGCGGTGTCCGCGTACTCGACCAGGCGGCCCGCGTACATGACGGCGACGCGGTCGGTGCGGCCCGCGACGGTGGCGAGGTCGTGGCTGATGAGGACGGTCGCCATGCGCAGTTCCTCGGCGAGCGAGCGCAGCAGGTCGAGGATCTGCTTCTGCACGGTGACGTCGAGCGCGGTGGTGGGTTCGTCGGCGATGAGCAGCCGGGGGCCGCAGGCGAGGGCCATGGCGATGACGACGCGCTGGCGCATGCCGCCGGAGAGTTCGTGCGGGTACTGGCCGGCCCGCCGGGCGGGTTCGGGGATGCCGACCTGGCGGAGCAGGTCGACGGCCCGGTCCCGGGCGTCGGCGCGGCCGAGTCCGAGGTGCGGTCGGAGGCTCTCGGACAGGTGGACGCCGACCTTCTTGACCGGGTTGAGGGAAGTCATCGGGTCCTGGAAGACCATGGCGACCTCGGTGCCCCACAGCGCGCGCCGTCCGGCGGGGGTGAGGGCGTGGACGTCCTTGCCGCCGATCCGGACGGTGCCGGAGACGGTGGTGCCGGGGCCGTCGGTGATCAGGCCCATGAGGGTGCGGCCGAGCACGGACTTGCCGGATCCCGACTCGCCGACGATGCCGAGGGTCTCTCCTTCGGACAGGGTCAGCGACACCCCGTCGACGGCCCGGACCCGGCCGCGGGGCGTGTGGAAGGCGGTGCGTACGTCGGTGGCGTCGAGCAGCACGGTCACAGTTTCACGCTCCGGGAGTCCCAGCGCCCGCGAGCCTTCTCGCCGACGATGTTGAAGGCGAACACGGTGAGGAAGAGGAAGGCGCCGGGCACGAGCACGATGTGCGGGTGTTCCTCGAAGACCCGGCCCTCCCCCTCCGCGATCATGTTTCCCCAGGTGGGTTCCGGGGGCTGGATGCCGAGGCCGAGGAAGCTGAGGGAGGCCTCGGCGACGATGAGCACCGAGATCATCACGACGGCCAGGGACAGCACGGGCAGCAGGACGTTGGGCAGTAGTTCGCGCAGCAGGATGCGGGTGCGGGTGGCGCCCATGGCGCGGGCGGCGACGACGAACTCCCGGTTGGCATAGGCCATGGTGGTGGCGCGGGCGAGGCGCACCATGCCCGGGATGGTGAGCAGCGCCAGGGAGAAGGCGACGTTGCGCAGGTGCGGCTGGAGCACGGTCGCGAGGGCGATCAGCAGGATCAGCGGGGGCACGGCGAGCAGCGAGTTGGTGGCGATGCCCACCGCCCGGTCGACGCTCCTCCGGAAGTACCCGGCGACCATGCCGATCGCCCCGCCGACCACGGTGCCGAGGGCGACCGCGGACAGCGAGATGAGCAGGGAGGAGCGGGCGCCGTAGAGGGACCGGGCGAGCAGGTCGAGGCCGAAGGCGTTGGTGCCGAGGGGATGGCCGCCGGTGAACGTCGGGGTGGCGAAGACGGGTTCGGCGACGGTGCTCGCGACGTCGCGGTCCTCGGCGAGCGGCAGCCACGGCGCGCACAGGATGGC
Source organism: Streptomyces sp. NPDC059906 (assembly GCF_042730645.1). NCBI lineage: Bacteria > Bacillati > Actinomycetota > Actinomycetes > Kitasatosporales > Streptomycetaceae > Streptomyces > Streptomyces sp. NPDC059906. The sequence continues at coordinate 46,552 of NZ_JBHWKU010000031.1, read as the reverse complement.
TAGGCCGAGCAGCAGCAGCCAGGCCGCGCCGAACCAGAACACCACGTCGAAGCCGGGCCCCGCCCACACCTTGCCGAGCCGGGAGGCCCCGGCGAGGAGCAGGCCGAGGCCGAGCAGCGCGACGGCGGCCTTGGCGGGCGTGACGAGTTGGGGCGTGGTCGCGCCGAACACCAGCAGGACCAGGCCGACGACGGTGAGGGCGGCGCCGGCCAGCAGGGGCGGCGAGAAGGCGGTCCGCGTACGCGGAGCGAGGTCAGACATGGACACGTCGCGTCCTCGGGTCGAGGTAGCCGTAGGAGAGGTCGATGCCGGCGTTGATCACCACGTAGATCACGGCGATGGTGAGCACGGCGCCCTGGACCATCGGGTAGTCGCCCTGGCCGGCGGCGTTGACGATCAGGGTCCCCATGCCGGGCAGTGAGAAGAGGTACTCGACGACGACGGTGGAGCCGATCAGCCGGCCGAGGCTGAGGCCGAGCAGGGTGACCAGGGAGAACGAGGAGGGGCGCAGGGCGTCGGTGAACAGGACGCGCAACGGGTGCATGCCCTTGGCGCGGGCGGCGAGGATGTAGTCCTCGCGCAGCGTGACGATCAGGTCGCCGCGCAGCACCCGGGTGAACATGGCGAGTTCGGCCAGCGCGACGGTCAGTGCGGGCAGGAAGGCGTGGTGCAGGTTGCCCAGGAGGTCGCCGTCGCCGATCCGCACCCACTCGGAGCGCGGGAACCAGCCGGCCGAGTTGACCAGGACGAGGATCAGCAGTAGTCCGGCCAGGAAGCTGGGCACGGACAGGACTCCGAAGGTGCCGGCGCCGATGATCCGGTCGGCCGCCGAGCCCTCCCGGTAGGCCGACCACATGGCCAGCGGCACCGCGATCAGCAGGGCGATGAGCAGGCCGAGGGCGGCGATCTCGAAGCTGACGGGCAGGGCGGACAGCACCCGGTCGGCGACGTCGCTCTGCGGGGGGACGACGGAGCGGCCGAGGTCGCCGGTGAGCGCGCCGCCGAGCCAGTCGAGGTAGCGGCTGACCAGGGGCTGGTCGAGGCCGAGTTCGGTGCGCAGCGCGGCGTACTCGGAGGGCGCCCGGCCGGCGCCGAGGATGTCGACGGCGGGATCGCCGGGCATCAGGACCACCAGGGAGAAGACCCCGATGCTCGCGATGAACAGCACGCCGAGGAGTTCCAGCAGCCGCAGGGCCGGCCGGCGCAGCGCGGCGACACTCATGGTTCCTCCAGATCTCGGCCCGGCGGCACCGCTGCCGGGCCCGGGGCCGCGGGGGTCACTTGCCGATCCAGGCCTCGCCGAAGAGGGCCATGTACTCGTCGGTCGGCACGATGCCGTGCACGTTCTCGCCCCAGGCGGTGAACGCGGCGCTGGCGCCGAGGTTGATGAGGGGGACGTCCTCGTTGAACAGGGTCTGGATGTCGTCGAGGACGCGCTGGGTCGCCGCCTCGTCGGTCGCTCCCTGGAGCTCGACGAGGAGCTGGTCCATCTTCGGGTTGGCGTAGCCTCCGGGGTTGCCGTAGCTCTTGGAGTTCAGGACGCTCTGCAGGCGGTGGTAGGGGTCGCTCTCGGAGACGCTGGCCGCGCCGCGGCTGAGGTCGAAGTCGTGCTCCACGTAGGTCTTCGAGGTCCGGTCGGCGATGGAGGAGACGAGGTCGAGTTCCACCTTGAAGCCGACGCGTTCCAGCATCGCCTTGGTGACGACGGCCTTGGCCCGGGAGACGGGGTCGGTGCCGTCCATGTAGGTGACGGTGCCGTCGAAGCCGTCCTTCTTGGCTTCGGCGAGGAGCTTCTTCGACTGGTCGAGGTCGATGCCGAGAGGCTTCACGTCGGAGTGCCAGCGTGACTCGGGCGGGAAGATCTCCTGACCGGGCAGTCCCTTGCCGTCGTAGGCGCGTTCGGTGTCGAGGGCGGGGTCGAGGGCCAGGGCCATGGCCTTGCGGACCCTGAGGTCGGCGCCGGGCCGGCCCTCGCGGGTGTTGACGACGACCATGTTGCCGAGGCCGGTCAGGGTCAGTTCGCCCGGGTGGCCCGCCTTGACCGCCTCGTCGACCACGTCCGGGCTGCGCATGTACACCACGTCCGCGGTGCCGTCGTCGAGTGCCTCGAGCTTGGCGCGGTCGGACTGCGGCCAGGTGAAGCGGAGCGCGTCGAGGTAGGGCTCGCCCTTCCAGTAGTTCTTGTTCGCCTTGAGGACCATCTCCTCCTGCGGCTTGTACGAGCCCAGGGTGAAGGCGCCGGCACCGATGGGCCGGAACTTCTTCCCGGCGTGGGCGGCGGGCGCCACGATCATGCCGGGGGCCTGGGCGAGCATGGCGGGGAAGGTGGCCCACGAGTTGCGGAGGGTGAAGACGACGGTGGAGTCGCCCTTGGCCTCCATCTTCGCGAGGTTCGGGGCGAGCAGGGCCGTGTCGGCGCCCTTGTTCTCCTGGTACCACGTGATGCTGCCGATCACGGCCTTCGCGTCGAGCGGAGTGCCGTCGGAGAACTCGACGCCGTCGCGCAGGGTGAGGGTCCAGGTCTTGGCGTCGTCGCTGGAGCGCAGATCCTTCGCCAGCCAGGGCTCGTACTCGTGGGCGGCGGTGTCGTAGCGCATGAGGACGTCGTAGACGGCGGCGAGCGCGGAGCCGCCGGAGGCGCCGGTGGCGTAGGTGGCGGCGGGGCTGAGGCTGCGGGCCTCGGCGTAGTCGGCGAAGTGCAGGGTGCCGCCGCGGACGGGCTCGCCGCCGGCGGGCTGCTCGCCGACGCTGCCGAAGGTGTAGCGGCCGCGTTCGGCCTTCTGCTGCGTGCCGCTGTCGCCGCCCCCGTCGTCCGGTGAGACGCACGCGGAGGTGAGCATCGCCGCGGCGGCCAGGGCTGCGGCGAGCCGGGCTCGCGCCCGTGGTGCTCGCTTCATGTGTTCCTCCAGTAGTCCGGTGGGGGGAAGCGGTGGTGGTCCGGAGCCGGATCGGGTGGGTGGAAGCCCGGATCGGGTGGGTGGACGCTACGGCCGGCGAAATCCGGCCGACGTGACGCATCCCACTCACCGGGAGCCGGGTGGGAGGTGTCCGGCGCGGGTGGGGCGGCCGTTCCGCGTCCGACCGGTCCGTGACACGGTGTCCCGGTGACCGGAACCGGCCGGGGAGCGATCCCCGGTCCGCGCCGAGACTGAGCCCGACCGCGGTCCCAGTGAGGTTCCCGACGCACCAGGAGTCCCGATGCCCAGCGACACGGATCACCGCTCTGCCGTCCTCGCCCGCGTGGCGGCGCTCACCGGCCCGGGCGGCCGGTTCGAGCTCGCCGAAGACGACGTGCTGGGCGCCCGGCTGCCGGTCTTCACCCACCGGCAGCGGGCCCTGCACGAGGTGCTGCACGCGTCCGTCGCGCACGCCGACCGCGCCTACATCGTCACCGCGGACCGCCGGATCACCTTCGCCTCTCACGCGGCCCGGGTCGCCTCGCTGGCCCGGGTGCTGCGCGAGGAGTACGGCATCGCCAAGGGGGACCGGGTGGCCATCGCCGCCGCGAACTCCCCGGAGTGGATCCAGATCTTCTGGGCGACGGTGTCGATCGGGGCGGTGGCGGTCGGGTTCAACGCCTGGTGGTCACCGCGCGAGATGGCCCACGGGGTGGCGAACGCCGAGCCGTCGCTGGTGGTGGCCGACGCCCGGCAGTCGGCGAAGCTGGCCGGCTGCGGCGTCCCGGTGGTGTCCCTGGAGGACGACGTGAGCCGCTTCGCCGCGGCCCACCCGGACGCGCCGCTGCCGTCCGCCGACGTCGCCGAGGACGACCCGGCCGTCATCCTCTACACCTCGGGCACCTCGGGCCGCCCCAAGGGCGCCGTGCACACCCAACGCAACCTGCTGGCGGTCGTGGAGTACCACCGGCTGAACGACGCCCTGCTGCACGAGTTCGGCGACCCGCTGACCGCCGAGGACCGGGTCTACCTGCTCACCCTGCCGCTGTTCCACATCGCCAGCCTGCACAACCTCGCCGTGCCGCGGCTCGCCACGGGCAGCCGGATCGCGCTGCACCAGGGCGCGTTCGACGTGGACGCGGTCCTGGGCATGGTCGAGCGGGAACGCGTCACCAACTGGGGGGCGGTGCCCACGATGGCGCACCGGCTGCTCGAACACGGCGGCGCGGACCGGTACGACACGTCGTCCCTCACGGCGTTCGCGCTGGCGTCGGCGCCGTCGACGACGGCGTTCAAGGAGCGGCTGCGGCGGGAGCTGCCGTTCGCGAAGGACTCGCTCGTCGACAGCTACGGGCTGACCGAGTCCTGTACGGCGATCGCGGCGGCGAACCCCCAGGAGCTGGCGGCCGCCCCCGGCACCCTGGGCCGGCCGGTGACCGGCGTCCGGCTGGAGATCCGCGACCCGCTCGGCGAGGTCCTCGGCGAGGGCGAGGAGGGCGAGGTGTGGGTGCGCAGCATGTACAACATGCTGGGGTACTGGCGCGACCCCGGGGCCACCGCCGACACCGTCGGCGCGGACCGCTGGCTGCGCACCGGGGACCTGGGGTGCCTGCGCGAGGGCCGGCTGTTCCTGGTCAGCCGTCGCTCGGACCTGATCATCCGGGGCGGCGAGAACATCTACCCGGCCGAGATCGAGACGGTGCTCGTCGAACACCCGGACGTGTCGGAGTGCCTGGTCATCGGGACACCGCACCCCGATCTGGGCCAGGAGGTGGCCGCGGTCGTGGTGCTCCGGCCGGGGGCGGAGGTCACGGAGGAGGCGCTGCGGGAGTACGCGGCGAAGGAACTGGCCTACTTCAAGGTGCCCCGGCGCTGGCGGCTGACCGACGAGGCGCTGCCGCGCAACGCCACCGGGAAGGTGATCCGGCACTCGGTACGGCTCTGAGGGGCCGGGCGTAGGCAGGGCCCCGGTCGCTGTCCGCGGCCGGGGCCCCGCGCGGCGCCGGGTGAATGCTCGGACGCCGTGGCGGGTGCCTCGTTCGCTCAGAAGTGCGCGGGTTCGCGGAGCGTCGCCTCGGCGCCCCCGTCGACATAGAGGACCTGCCCGGTGATGTGCATGTTGTCGGCACCGGCCAGGAAGAGGACGGCCCGCGCCACGTCCTCCGGACGGAGGTAGCCGTTGAGCGGCATCGGGACGGCGGTGTCCATGACCTTCTTCATCTCCGGGTCGTCGAAGATGTCCGCGCTCATGGGGGTGAGCACGATGCCGGGCGCGACGACGTTCACGGGGATCCCGGCGTCGGCCCAGCCCTCGGCGACGGCGGTGCGCCGGGCCCACTGGGCGAGCGCCGCCTTGGACGAGGGGTAGAGGCGGCCGGCGTGGCCGTCGGCGACGGCGCGTTCGGCGTGCGCGAGTGCCTTGTCCTCGTCGGCGGCCAGGCAGGCGGCGACGACGTCCGGGTCGGTGGGCCGGGTGCCGGAGATGGAGCCGATGACGACGGCGCGGGGCTGCCGGGCGGCGGCGAGGGCCGGGCGCAGTGCCGTGACGAACTCGGTGGTGCCGAAGTAGTTGACGGTGACCATCGCGGTGCCCGGCACGGAGGTGCCGGCGCAGGTCACGACCGCGTCCACGACCCCGCCGGCCGCCTCGGCCGCCGCGGCGGCGGCAGCGGTACGGCCCTGCGGGGTGGAGAGGTCGGCGTCGATCTCGCCGCCGCGCAGGTCGACGCCGACGACGCGGTCGCCCCGGGCGCGCAGGAGGTCGGTGAGGGCGGCACCGATCCCGGAACCGGAACCGGTGACGACGACGTTGCGGGGCATGGGGTCTCCTCAGGTCGGCTGGTGAAGTGCGGGCACGCTAGTCGGCCCGCTTGCGCGAGGTCCCGTCCACTCCCGGTGACCGGGCTGCGGGGCGAGCAGGAGGCGGCAGGCCAGCCGGATGCCGTCCTGCGCGTCCCGGGGCGAGGAGCGTTCGTACAGGACGGTGACGAGCAGCCCGTACCAGGCCTGCTGCAGCAGGCGGGCCACGCGGCGGTCCCGCTCGGCGGGGTGGCGCACGCCTGCCGTCCGCAGCATCAGTTCGGCGAGGAGTTCGTCGGTGCGGCGGGCCGGGCCGCCGCCGTCGTCGACGGGTGCGGCGTTGTTGGCCCGCATCATCGCGAGGGCCAGCAGCGGCTGTTCGAAGAGCTGTCGGCTCGCTCCGGTGAGCAGGTCGGTCACGGCCTCCACCGGTCCGGTGCCCGGCGGTGGGGGCGGTGTCTCGGCGTCGAGCCGGAGTACCTGGGCGTGCATGACGGCGGCGAACAGGTGGGTCTTCGAGGGGAAGTAGCGGTAGAGGGTGGCGATCGCGACGCCGGACTCCCTGGCCACGTCCTGCATCTGCACCCGGTCGAGGCCGTGTTCCGCGCCGAGGCGTGCCGCGCTCCGCAGGATCCGGGCGTGGCGCCGGCGCTGCTGGGCCGAGGTCGGGTGCGCGGGGGTTCTCTCGCCGCTCGTTCGGGGCACGGTCTGGGCGTCCTTCCGTCGGCGGCCGATGCTTTCGCGTGCCGGGCGGGCGCGGGGCGTGGCGTTCCGGTCAGTGGGACCGGGCCGCCTGTGGCACGGACCGCGGACTTGGATGGCCCTTCCCCCCCCGCCCCCTTCCCCTCCCGTCTGCTCGCGTCCGAGAGAGGTGCCCCCATGCGGATCGGCATCACCAGTCCCGTCGTCACGGCCGTGCCCGGCGTCCACTCCCCGTGGGAGCGCGGTGCCGGCATCGAGGAGCTGGGGGCGGTCGCCGAGGCCGCCGACCGGCTCGGCTTCCACCACCTGACCTGTTCGGAGCACGTGGCGGTGCCCGTGGACGTAGCCGAGCAGCGGGGCGGGACCTACTGGGACCCGCTCGCCACCTTCGGGTACCTCGCCGCCCGCACCCGCCGCATCCGGCTCGCCACCCAGGTCCTGGTGCTGGGCTACCACCACCCGCTGGCCCTCGCCAAGCGCTACGGCACGCTGGACCGGATCTCCGGCGGGCGGCTCGTGCTCGGGCTGGGAGTCGGCAGCCTGGAGGAGGAGTTCCGGCTGCTCGGCGCGGCCTTCGAGGGGCGGGGCGGGATCGCCGACGACGCCCTCGCGGCGCTGCGGGCCTCGCTGTCCCGCCGGGAACCGGCCTATCACGGGGAGCATTTCGACTACGAGGGGTTCGTGGTGGAGCCGCACGCCGTGCAGGAGACGGTGCCCCTGTGGATCGGCGGTCGCACTCCTCGTTCGCTGCGGCGGGCGGTGGCGTACGGGAACGGCTGGGTACCGTTCGGGCTGCCGCTGGACCGGCTGCGCGAGATGGTCGACGCGGCGCCGCTGCCGGAGGGGTTCGAGGTGGTGCTGAGCGCGGGACGCCCGCTGGATCCGTCCGGCGACGCGGACGCCGCGGCGCAGGCGCTGCGCCGGGTGTCCGAGGCGGGGGCCACGCTGGTCAGCGTGTCGTTGGCCGCCGAGTCCGCGGCCCACTACGTGGAGCAGCTGGAGGCGCTGGCGAAGATCGCCGGTGTCGCGGCGGGCGAGGAGGCGGCGGCGTGAGCGAGCGACTGCCGGACGACGTCGAGGCGCGGCTGCGGCGTCTGGAGGACGAGCGGGACATCGCCAGGATGATGGCCTCCTACGGGCCGCTGGTCGACGGCGGCGACGCGGACGGTGTCGCCGCGCTGTGGGCGCCGGACGGTGTCTACGACATCGACGAACTCTTCCTCGCGGGCCGGGAGCGGATCGCCGGGATGGTGCGGTCCGCCGCACACCGGGGCTGGATCCGGCAGGGCTGCGCGCACGTCGTGGGACCGCCGCACATCACGGTCGACGGCGACGAGGCGATCGCCGTGTGCCACTCGCTGATGGTGGTGCACGAGGAGGGCCGGTACATGGTGCGCCGGGCCACCGCCAACCACTGGCGGCTGCGCCGTACGGACTCCGCCGCCGGGTGGGAGGTGGTCACCCGCACCAACCGCGTCCTGGACGGCCGCCCCGAGTCCCCGGCGCTGCTGGCCGGCGGGGTGCGCGGGGAACGGGCGGCCCAAGGCTGACCGGGTTGCCCACGGACGAGGGGGCGGTGACGGCTCGCCACCGCCCCCTCCGCGTCGTGCGGCCCCGGTCAGCGGGCGCCGTACACCGGCTGGGGCGTCTCGGCGGCGGCCAGGAGCTTCGCCGCCGTCTCCCCCGCCTCGGCCGGGGTCCACCGGGCGCCCTTGTCGGCGGTGGGGCCCGGGCGCCAGCCCTCCATCACGGTGATGCGGCCCGCCTCCGCCTCGAAGACCCGGCCGCTCACCCCGGCCGAGGCAGCCGAGCCGAGCCACACGACGAGCGGCGACACGTTCTCCGGGGCCATCGCGTCGAAGCCGCCCGCGCCGGGCGCCGCCATGGTCTCGGCGAAGGTGTCCTCGGTCATCCTGGTCCGGGCGGCCGGGGCGATCGCGTTGACCTGGACGCCGTAACGGCCCATCTCGGCGGCGGCCACCAGGGTCAGTCCGACGATGCCCGCCTTGGCCGCGGAGTAGTTGCCCTGGCCGACGCTGCCCAGCAGGCCGGCTCCGGAACCGGTGTTGATCACGCGCGCCTCGGGGACGCGGCCCGCCTTGGCCTCGGCACGCCAGTGCGCCGCCGCGTGCTTCATCGGCAGGAAGTGGCCCTTGAGGTGGACGCGCATCACCGCGTCCCAGTCGTCCTCGTCCAGGTTCACCAGCATCCGGTCGCGCAGGAAGCCCGCGTTGTTGACCAGGGTGTCGAGTCGGCCGAAGGCGTCGAGGGCGGCTGCGACGAGGGAGGCCGCGCCGTCGCCGGTGGCGATGTCGCCGCCGTGCGCGACGGCCTCGCCGCCGGCGGCGCGGATCTCCTCGACGACCCGCTGGGCGGGGCCCTCGCCCGCGCCGGAGCCGTCGAGGCCCACGCCGAGGTCGTTGACGACGACCTTCGCGCCCTCGGCGGCGAACGCCAGGGCGTGTGCGCGGCCGAGCCCGCGGCCCGCGCCGGTGACGGCGACGACGCGGCCGGCGCACAGGGCGGTCGGTGAAGTCATGGGGTGTCCTTTCGGTCGGGGCCGGGGGTGGGGCGGGGCCGTACCGCTCAGTGGCACGGGGCACTCCCCCGGCGTTCGCATCACTGCTACCTTCTGCCTAACAAACGTTTGGTGGAAAGGTAGCTGATCTGCTCATGGGTGTCTCCACCTCCGCCCCGCAAAAGGGCGTCGCCGTCGTCACCGTGGACTTCCCCCCGGTCAACGCCCTGCCCGTGCGCGGCTGGTACGAGCTGGCCGCCGCGGTGCGCGCCGCGGGATCCGATCCCGAGGTGCGCTGCCTGGTACTCACGGCCGAGGGCCGGGGGTTCAATGCGGGCGTGGACATCAAGGAGATGCAGCGCACGGAGGGGCACGGCGCGCTGATCGGCGCCAACCGGGGCTGCTTCGAGGCGTTCGCCGCGGTCTACGAGTGCGAGGTGCCCGTGGTGGCCGCCGTGCACGGCTTCTGCCTGGGCGGCGGTATCGGCCTGGTCGGCAACGCGGACGCGATCGTGGCGTCCGACGACGCGACCTTCGGGCTCCCGGAGCTGGACCGCGGCGCGCTCGGCGCGGCCACGCACCTCGCCCGGCTGGTCCCGCAGCACCTGATGCGAGCCCTGTACTACACCTCCCGCACCGCGACGGCCGAGGAACTGCACCGGCACGGCTCCGTGTGGCGCGTCGTCCCGCGCGAGGAACTGCGTTCGGCCGCCCTGGAGTTGGCCGGTGAGATCGCCGCCAAGGACGGGCAGCTGATCCGGCTGGCCAAGGCCGCCATCAACGGCATCGACCCCGTCGACGTACGCCGCAGCTACCGCTTCGAGCAGGGCTTCACCTTCGAGGCCAGCCTCAGCGGGGTCGCCGACCGCGTCCGCGACACCTTCGGCACCCACACCTCCGGCACGTCCGGCATCGGCAAGGAGCAGCGAGCGTGACCCAGGACAAGACGATGACGGCGGACGACGTCGTCGGCCGGCTGCGCAGCGGCATGACGATCGGCATCGGCGGCTGGGGCTCGCGCCGCAAGCCGATGGCCCTGGTGCGGGCGCTGCTGCGCTCGGACGTCACCGATCTGACGGTGGTGTCGTACGGTGGCCCCGACGTCGGTCTGCTGGCGGCCGCGGGGAAGATCCGCAAGCTGGTCGCGGCCTTCGGCACCCTGGACTCCATACCCCTGGAGCCGCACTTCACCGCCGCCCGGCAGCGCGGGGCCTTCGAGATGGTGGAGCTGGACGAGGCGATGCTCATGTGGGGCCTGACCGCCGGGGCGCAGCGGCTGCCGTTCATCCCGGTACGGGCCGGGCTCGGATCGGACGTGATGAAGGTCAACCCCGCACTGCGCACGGTCCGTTCGCCCTACGACGACGGGGAGGAACTGGTCGCGGCACCGGCCCTGCGCCTGGACGCGGCGCTGGTCCACCTCAACCGGGCCGACACGCACGGCAACGGCCAGTACCTGGGCCCGGACCCGTACTTCGACGACCTGTTCTGCGAGGCCGCCGACCACGCGTACGTCTCCTGCGAGCGGATCGTGGACACCGCGGACCTGCTCAAGGAGCACGGCCCGCAGACCCTGCTGGTGAAGCGTCTGTTCGTGGACGGTGTCGTTCAGACGCCGAACGGCGCGCACTTCACCTCCTGCGTCCCCGACCACGACCGGGACGAGGACTTCCAGCGCGCCTATGTCCGGGCCGCCCGCGATCCCGAGGCGTGGAAGGTGTTCGGGGCGCGGTTCCTGTCCGGGGACGAAGCCGCCTACCAGGCCGCCGTCACGGCGTTCCATCAGGACCAGCAGGACCAGCAGGATCAGCAGCAGGAGGAAGCATGAGCGTCACCGCGACCGGTCTGCCGGCCGCGACCCGCGCCGAGTACTGCGTGGTGGCCTGCGCCGAGGCCTGGCGCGGCGACGGGGAGGTCCTCGCCAGCCCGATGGGCACCGTTCCGGCCATCGGGGCGCGGCTGGCGAAGCTCACCTTCTCGCCGGACCTGCTGCTGACCGACGGGGAGGCGCTGCTCATGGCGGACGTGCCCGCGGTCGGGCAGCGTCCGGGGGCCGTGGAGGGCTGGCTGCCGTTCCGCCAGCACCTGGCGCTGACGGCCACCGGCCGCCGGCACGTGATGATGGGCGCGAGCCAGCTCGACCGGTACGGCAACCAGAACATCTCCTGCATCGGCGACTGGGCCCGCCCCGCCCGGCAGTTGCTCGGTGTGCGCGGGGCGCCGGTCAACACGCTCAACAACCCGACGAGTTACTGGGTGCCGAGGCACTCGGCGCGGGTGTTCGTCGAGCGCGTCGACATGGTCAGCGGCGTCGGGTACGACCGGGCCGCGGCCGCCGGTCCCGCCGCGACCCGCTACCACCGCATCCCCGAGGTCGTCACCAACCTCGGCGTCTTCGACTTCGAGACCCCCGACCGCACGATGCGGCTGCGCTCCCTGCACCCCGGGGTCACCGTCGAGCAGGTCACCGGGGCCACCGGCTTCGCCCTCACGGTCCCCGACGAGGTGCCCCTCACCCGGGAGCCGACGGAGGCGGAGCTGCGGCTGATCCGCGAGGTCGTCGACCCGAAGGGGCTGCGGGAGCGGGAGGTCCCGGCGTGAGCGCGGCGGGCGACGGGACGTTCGCGACGCCGCTGACCGAACTGACCGGGGTGCGGTACCCGATCGTGCAGACCGGGATGGGCTGGGTGGCCGGTCCCCGGCTGGTGTCCGCCTCCGCCGACGCGGGGGCGCTCGGCATCCTCGCCTCCGCGACGATGTCCGTGGAGCAGTTGCGGGCGGCGGTGCGGGAGGTCAAGTCCCGTACGGACGCGCCGTTCGGCGTCAATCTGCGGGCGGACGCCGGGGACGCCGCGGACCGGGTGCGGATCATCGTCGACGAGGGCGTGCGGGTGGCGTCCTTCGCGCTCGCCCCGTCCAAGGAACTGATCGCGCGGCTCAAGGGCGCCGGTGTCGTGGTCATCCCCTCGGTCGGCGCCCGGCGGCACGCGGAGAAGGTCGCCGCGTGGGGAGCGGACGCGGTGATGGTGCAGGGCGGCGAGGGCGGCGGGCACACCGGGAACGTGGCCACGTCGGTGCTGCTCCCCCAGGTCGTGGACGCCGTCGGCATCCCGGTGATCGCGGCGGGCGGCTTCCACGACGGGCGCGGTCTGGTGGCCGCCCTCGCCTACGGCGCGGCCGGCGTCGGCATGGGCACCCGGTTCCTGCTCACCTCCGACAGCACCGTCCCGGCGGAGGTCAAGGCGAAGTACCTGGCCGCCGCGGTCAAGGACGTCACGGTCACGACGAAGGTCGACGGCATGCCGCACCGCATGCTGCGCACCGCGATGGTCGACTCGCTGGAGCGGACCGGCCGCGTGACGTCGAGCCTGCGGGCGCTGCGGCACGCCGCGGCCTTCCGGAAGGAGACGGGTACGAGCTGGCCGAGGCTGGTGCGGGACGGACTGGCGATGAAGCACGGCAAGGAACTGACCTGGGGCCAGGTGCTGCTGGCCGCCAACACCCCGATGCTGCTCAAGGCCTCGATGGTCGAGGGGCGCACCGACATCGGGGTGATGGCCTCGGGACAGGTGGCGGGCCTGATCGACGACCTGCCGTCCTGCGCGGAACTGGTCGGACGGATCATGAACGAGGCGCAGGCCACGCTGAAGACGCTGCCCCGGTAGACCGCTCGGAGGCAGGTGTGAAGGGGGGCGGCCCGGAGATCCGGACCGCCCCCTCCCGCAGGTGCCTCAAAGGCGTTCGATGATGGTGACGTTGGCGAGTCCGCCGCCCTCGCACATGGTCTGCAGGCCGTAACGGCCGCCGGTGCGCTCCAGTTCGTGCAGCAGGGTCGTCATCAGCTTGGTGCCGGTGGCGCCGAGCGGGTGGCCCAGCGCGATGGCGCCGCCGTTGACGTTGACGCGGTCGGGGTCGGCGCCGGTCTCGTTGAGCCAGGCCAGGACGACGGGCGCGAAGGCCTCGTTGATCTCGACCAGGTCGATGTCGTCGATGGACATCCCGGCCTTCTTCAGGGCGTACGCCGTCGCCGGGATCGGCGCCGACAGCATGCGGATGGGGTCCTCGCCCCGCACCGACAGGTGGTGGACGCGGGCGCGCGGGGTCAGTCCGTGTTCGGCGACGGCCCGTTCGGAGGCGAGGAGCAGCGCGGAGGCGCCGTCGGAGACCTGGGAGGACACCCCGGCGGTCAGCCGGCCGCCCTCGACGACCGGTTTGAGGGCCGCCATCTTCTCCAGCGAGGTGTCGCGGCGCGGGCCCTCGTCGCGGGTCACGTCGCCGTAGGGGACGGTCTCGCGGTCGAAGCGGCCCTCGTCGACGGCGCGGGCGGCCCGCTGGTGCGAGCGCAGCGCGAACCGTTCCATGTCCTCGCGGGAGATGTCCCACTTCTCGGCGATGAGTTCGGCGCCGTGGAACTGGTTGACGGGCGCGTCGCCGTAGCGGGCGCGCCAGCCCTCGGAGCCCGCGTAGGGGCCGTCGGTGAGGCCGAGGGGTTCGGCGGCCTGGCGGCTGGCGAAGGCGATGGGGATCATCGACATGTTCTGGGTGCCGCCCGCGACGACCAGGTCCTGAGTGCCGGAGAGCACGCCCTGGGCGGCGAAGTGGACGGCCTGCTGGGAGGAGCCGCACTGCCGGTCGACGGTGGTGCCGGGCACCTCCTCGGGCAGGCCGGCGGCGAGCCAGGCGGTGCGGGCGATGTTCCCGGCCTGCGGTCCCACGGTGTCCAGGCAGCCGAGGACGACGTCGTCGACGGCGGCCGGGTCGATGCCCGTGCGCTCGATCAGCGCCTTGAGGACATGTGCCCCGAGGTCGGCGGGGTGGACGGCGGACAGCCCGCCCCGGCGCCGGCCGACCGGGGTGCGGACCGCTTCGACGATGTAGGCCTCGGCCATGACAGTGCTCCTTGGTGGTGGATCGGGGGGTGGGCCGGGGGTGTCAGCCGCGCGGGGTGATGCCCTCCAGGACCATGGACAGGTACTGCCGGGCGATCTCCTCCGGGCTGTGGGTGCCGCCGGGGCGGTACCAGGAGGCGGCCACCCAGACGGTGTCGCGCACGAACCGGTAGACGAGCCGCACGTCGAGGTCGCCGCGGAAGACCTGGTCGGTGACGCCGCGTTCCAGGGTGCGCAGCCAGGCGTTCTCGAACTTCACCTGGGAGTCGGCGAGGTAGCCGAAGCGCGGCTGGGCGGAGAGGTGCCGGGACTCCTTCTGGTAGATGGCGACCGCGGGACCGTGCCGGTCGATCTGCCGGAAGGACTCGGTGACGAGGGCCTCGATGGTCTCCCGCGGTCCGAGTCCGGCGGCGAGCACCGTGTCGTAGCCGGCCCACAGCTCGTCCAGGAAGGCGGTGAGGATCTCGTCCAGCATCGACTCCTTGGAGTCGAAGTGGTAGTAGAGGCTGCCCGCGAGCATCCCGGCGGCGTCGGCGATGCGGCGGACGGTGGTGGCGTTGTAGCCCTGGTCGGCGAAGACCTGGGCGGCGGTGGCCAGGATCTCGGCGCGGCGCTCGGCGGCGGAGGGCGAGGGGGTGGACGACGAGGACGTGGACGACGAGGACGTGGACGACGACGAGGTGGACGACGACGAGGCTGAGGAGTTGCGCTTCATCCGCTCATGCTCTCTGACTGCTGACGGAAACCGTCTCACCGGTCATGTACGACGCGTAGCCGCTGGCCAGGAAGACGATGACGTTGGCGATCTCCCACGGCTCGGCGTGCCGGCCGAAGGCCTCGCGTTCGGTGAGCGTGGCGAGGAGTTCGGGGGTGGTGACCTTCACCAGGTGCGGGTGCATGGCGAGGCTCGGGGCGACGGCGTTGACCCGTACCCCGAAGTCGGCGGCCTCCAGTGCGGCGCACCGGGTGAGGGCCATCACCCCGGCCTTGGCGGCGGCGTAGTGGGCCTGGCCGCGCTGGGCCCGCCAGCCGACGACGGAGGCGTTGTTCACGACGACACCGCCCTCGCCGTCCTGCTCCTTGAACCGGCGCAGGGCGGCCCGCGTGCAGCGGAAGGTGCCGTTCAGGGTGACGTCGAGGACTCTGGCCCACTGGTCGTCGGTCATGTCGACGAGGTCCGCGGTGCCACCTAGTCCGGCGTTGTTGACCACGACGTCGAGGCCGCCGTGCCGTTCGGCGGCGAGCGCGAACAGGGCGTCGACTTGCCGCTGGTCGGTGACGTCGCAGGGCAGTGAGGCCACGTTGTCGGCGCCGAACTCCTCGGCGAGGGCGGCGGCGCTCTCGCCGAGGCGCCGTTCGTGGGCGTCGCCGAGGACGACGCGGGCGCCCTCCTCCAGGAACCGGCGGGCGGTGGCGCCGCCGATCCCGGCACCGGCGGCGGCGGTGATGACGGCGGTGCGCCCGGCCAGGAGCGAGTGCCCCGGCACATACGGTGGGGGCTTCGGGGTCACGGGCGGGCCTCCTTGGGCAGGCCGAGGACGCGCTCGGCGATGATGTTGCGCTGGATCTCGTTGGACCCGGCGTAGATGGTGTCGGAGCGGGAGAAGAGGAACAGCCGCTGCCAGTCGTCGAGGTCGTAGGGCTCACCGGCGGCGAGCATGCCGCCCGCGCCGCACACGTCCATGGCGAGTTCGCCCAGTTCGCGGTGCCAGGTGGCCCAGAAGATCTTGCCGATGGACGCCTCCGGGCCGGGGGCGCCGGACGCGACGCCGTCGAGCATGCGCAGGGCGTTGCAGCGGATGGTCTCGAGTCCCGTCCAGGCGCGGGCGAGCCGGTCGCGGATCAGCGGGTCGTCCGCGGCGCCGTTGCGCTTCGCCGTCTCGACGAGGGTCTCCAGTTCGCGCCGGAAGCCGACCTGCTGGCCCAGGGTGGAGACGCCGCGTTCGAAGCCGAGGGTGGCCATGGCCACGCGCCAGCCGTCGCCGGGGGCGCCGACGAGGTGGTCGGCGCGGGTGCGGGCGCCGTCGAAGAAGACCTCGTTGAACTCGGAGGTGCCGGTCAGCTGGGTGATGGGGCGGACCTCGACGCCGGGCTGGTCCAGCGGGACCAGGAGGTAGGACAGGCCGTGGTGGCGCTGGGACTCGGGTTCGGTGCGGGCGACGACGAAGCACCACTGGGACTCGTGGGCGAGTGACGTCCAGATCTTCTGCCCGGTGACCACCCAGTGGTCGCCGTCGCGTTCGGCGCGGGTGCGCACGCCTGCCAGGTCGGACCCGGCGTCGGGTTCGCTGTAGCCCTGGCACCACAACTCCTCGGCGGCGACGATCGGCGGCAGGAACCTGGCCCGCTGCCCGGGGGTGCCGAAGGCGATCAGGGTGGGGCCGAGCAGCTGCTCGGCGATGTGGTTGACCCGGGCGGGCGCGTCGGCCAGGGCGTACTCCTCGTGGAAGGCGACCTGCTGCTCGATGGTCGCGCCCCGGCCGCCGTACTCCTCGGGCCAGCCGACGCAGGTCCAGCCGGCGGCGGCCATGTGCCGTTCCCACTCGAGCCGTTCGGCGAAGACCTCGTGCTCACGGCCGGGTCCGCCGCGGCCCCGCAGGGCGGCGAAGGCACCGGTGAGGTGGGTGGCCAGCCAGCCGCGGATCTCGGCGCGGAACTCCTCGACGCTGCTCATGCCGTTACGTTAATCTACCAAACACTTGTTAGGGAAGGAGGGCCGACGATGTCCGCTGCCCAAGACGAGACCGGCGAACCCGTGCGCTACGAGAAGCAGGGTCCGGTCGCTACGGTCACCATGAACCGCCCCGAATACCGCAACGCGCAGAACTCCGCGATGACCTACGCCCTGGACCGGGCCTTCTACCGGGCCGCCGAGGACGACGAGGTGAAGACCGTCGTCCTCGCCGGAGCGGGCAAGCACTTCTCCGCCGGCCACGACATCGGCACCCCCGAGCGGGATGCCCATCTGCCGTTCGAGCGCCGCGCGGGACTGTGGTGGGACCACTCGGACAAGCAGGGTGCGGAGAGCCGCTTCGCCCGCGAGTCCGAGGTGTACCTGGGCATGTGCCGCCGCTGGCGCGAGCTGCCCAAGCCGGTCGTCGCCTCCGTGCAGGGCGCCTGTGTGGCGGGCGGGCTGATGCTCGCCTGGGTGTGCGACCTGATCGTGGCCTCCGAGGACGCGTTCTTCGCCGACCCGGTGGTGCGGATGGGCATACCCGGCGTCGAGTACTTCGCCCACCCGTGGGTGATGCCGCCGCGCGTCGCCAAGGAGTTCCTGTTCACCGGGGACCGCATGAGCGCCAGGCGCGCGTACGAGGTCGGCATGGTCAACCGTGTCGTGCCCCGCGAGGAACTGGTCGACGAGACACAGGCGTTGGCGCTGCGCATCGCCGAGATGCCCCGCCTCGGCCTCGCGCTGACCAAGCGGGCCGTGAACCAGGCCGAGGACCTCCAGGGCCTGCACGCCGGTATGGACTCGGTGTTCGGCCTGCACCACCTCGCGCACGCGCACAACGCCGAGACCGCGCCGGACGCGCTCGGCGGGATGGACATCGGGGCGATGAAGAAGGCGGGCGGCTGATGGACCTCGACTTCGACGAGGCGGACGAGACGTTCCGCGCCGAGGCCCGCGACTGGCTGGCGGCCCATGTGCCGGCCGCTCCCCTGCCGTCCCTGGAGAGCGCCGAGGGGTTCGCCGCCCACCGGGAGTGGGAGGCCGAACTGGCCGCCGACCGCTGGTCGGTGGTGTCCTGGCCCGAGGAGTTCGGCGGGCGGAACGCCTCGATCCTGCGCTGGCTGGTCTTCGAGGAGGAGTACTTCGCGGCCGGTGCCCCCGGACGCGTCAGCCAGAACGGCATCAACCTGCTCGCCCCCACCCTCTTCGAGCACGGCACGCCCGAGCAGCGGGCGCGGATCCTGCCCGCGATGGCGAGCGGCGAGGTGATCTGGGCGCAGGCCTGGTCCGAGCCCGAGTCCGGCTCCGACCTGGCCTCGCTCAGGTCGACCGCCCGGCGCACCGAGGGCGGCTGGCTGCTCAGCGGCCAGAAGACGTGGTCGTCGCGGGCCGCGTTCGCCGACCGGGCCTTCGGCCTGTTCCGCAGCGACCCGGACGCCGGCCGCCCGCACCGCGGGCTGACGTACCTGATGTTCCCGCTGGACGCCGAGGGTGTGACGGTGCGGCCCATCGGACGGCTCGACGGCAGGCCGGCCTTCGCGGAACTCTTCCTGGACGACGTGTTCGTGCCGGACGAGGACGTGATCGGGGAGCCCGGCCGGGGCTGGCGGGTGGCGATGAGCACCACCGGCGACGAGCGCGGCCTCACCCTGCGCAGCCCGGGCCGCTTCACCGCCGCCGCCGACCGGCTGACCGCGCTGTGGCGCGAGCACGGCGACCCCGCCGACACGGCGCTGCGCGACCGGGTCGCCGACGCGGTGATCGGCGCCCGCGCCTACCGGCTGTTCTCCTACGCGGGCGCCTCCCGCGTCCTGCACGACGAGGGCGGCCCGGCCGGTGCCGCCTCCAGCCTCAACAAGGTGTTCTGGTCCGAGCTGGACATCGCCCTGCACGAGACGGCCCTCGACCTGCTCGGACCGTACGGCGAACTCGCCGACCACGCCGCCGAGTCGCCGGACCGCGGCGCCTGGGCCGAGGGGTACACCTTCTCCCTGGCCGGACCCATCTACGCGGGCACCAACGAGATCCAGCGCGACATCATCGCCGAGCGGCTGCTCGGCCTGCCGAAGGGACGCCGGTGATGCGGTTCCTCCTCGACGCCGAGCAGCGGGAGTTCGCCCGCTCCCTCGACGGTCTCCTCGCCTCCTCGGACACCCCGGCCGCGGTACGGTCCTGGGCCGCCGGTGACCATGCACCGGGGCGGGCGGTGTGGGCGCGGCTGGCCGAGGCCGGGGTGTTCGCCCTCGCGGTGCCGGAACGCCACGACGGGTTCGGCCCGCTGCCGCTCGACCTCGCCGTCGCCTTCACCGAGCTGGGGCGGCACGCGGTACCCGGCCCGCTGGTCGAGACGGTCGCCGCGGCGGTCCTCCTCGACCGGCTCGGCGACCCGGACACGGCCGCCGCCCACCTGCTCGGCATCGCCTCGGGCGAGACCGTCGCCACCCTCTGCCTGACCGCCCTCGGCCCGTACGCTCTCGACGCCGACGCGGCCGACACGGTGCTGGTCGTGGACGGCGACGTGCTGCGCGCGGGCGCCGCGCCGGGCCCCGTACAGCCGTCGGCGGATCCGGCGCGGCGCCTGTCGCGGCCGTCTTCCGGCGGGACGGTACTGGCCCGGGGCCCCGCGGTTGCCTCGGCCGCCGCACACGCGGCCGACGTCGCCGCGCTGGTCACCGCGGCCCAGTCCCTGGGGCTCGGCCGCGCGCTGCTCGCCCGGACCGTCGAGTACGTCGGACAGCGGACCCAGTTCGGTGTGCCCGTCGGCTCCTTCCAGGCCCTCAAGCACCGGCTGGCGGACACGCTGGTCGCCCTGGAGTTCGCCGAGCCACTGGTGCACGGCGCCGCGCTCGCGCTCGCCGCCGGCGCCCCGGAGGCCGGCCGGGACGTCGCCGCCGCCAAGGTCGCGGCGGGCGAGGCCGCCCACCGGGCCGCGCGCACCGCGCTGCAACTGCACGGGGCGGTCGGCTACACCGACGAGTTGGACCTGTCCCTGTGGATCCGCAAGGCCCGTCCGCTGCGCAACGCCTGGGGCACCCCGGCCGCCTGCCGGGCCCGCGTCCTGGCCGCCTGACCGCGCGGCACCACCGCGCGTCACACACCTGAGGGGAGCAGCCCGATGAGGCTGACGGAGGAGCAGGAAGAACTGCGGTCGGCCGTACGGTCGTTGCTGGCCCGGCACGAAGGGGAGGCGGCGTGGCGGCCGTTGGCCGAGCAGGTCGGCGTCGCCGCACTCGCCGTACCGGAGGAGTACGGGGGCGCGGGCGGCGGCGCCCGGGACGTGCACGTGGTGATGGAGGAGCTGGGCCGGTGCCTGAGTCCGCTGCCGGTGCTCGGCTCGGCGGTGCTCACGGCGGGGGCGCTGCTCGCCTCCGGCGACAAGGAGGCCTGCGGACGCCTGCTGCCGCCGCTGGCCGAAGGGCGTTCGGTGGGTGCGCTGGCCTGGGCCGAACAGGGTTCCTGGGAGGCGGGGGCAATACGCACCCGAGCCGTACCGGGTCCCGGCGGCGGCGCCTGGTTCCTCAGCGGCGTCAAGGAGCACGTACTGGACTGGCCGGACGTCGACGTGCTGCTCGTCGCGGCCCGTACGGCGGCCGGTGTCTCCCTGTTCGAGGTGGCGGCGGACGCGCCGGGAGCGCGCCGCGAACCCGTCGTCACGATGGACGGCACCCGCAGCCAGGCCCGGTGGTTCCTGGACGGCGCCGAGGGGCGCCCGGTGGGTGTCGCGGGCGACGGGGGCCGGGTCCTGGCGCACGTGCGGGACCTGGCCTGCACCGCGCTCGCCGCCGAACAGGTGGGCGCCGCCGAGCGCTGTCTCGGACTCACCGTCGCCTACGCGCGCGACCGCGTCCAGTTCGGCCGGGCGATCGGTTCGTTCCAGGCGGTCAAGCACCGGCTGGCGGACGCCTACGTACTGGTGGAGTCGGCGCGTTCGGCCGCCCTCGGCGCGGCCTTCGCCGCCGACGAGGGCCCCGGCGCGCTGCCGCGGGCCGCCGCCGTCGCCAAGTCGGTGTGCTCCGAGGCGTTCTCGGCGGTGGCCGGGGAGACGATCCAGCTGCACGGCGGGATCGGTGTCACCTGGGAGCACGACGCGCACCGCTACTTCAAGCGGGCACACGGAGCGGGCGAGCTCTTCGGCCCGCCCGCCTCGCACCGGGCACGGCTCGCCGCCGGGCTCGGACTCACCTCGAACAACAACAGCCCCAGCTGACCGGAGAGGCCAGTGGACATGAACACCGACACCGACATCAACAGCCCGTTGGACTTCACGGGGCGCGTGGTGCTCGTCACCGGCGGCACCAAGGGCATCGGCGCCGCCATCGCGGAGGCGTTCCTCGGGGCCGGGGCCGATGTCGTGGTCTGCGGCCGCAACGCGCCGGGCGCCCTGCCGGCGGCAGGGGGCCGGGAGGCGGTCTTCGTCGCCGCCGACGTGCGCGATCCGGCGGCGGCCTCGCAGCTCGTCGACAGCGCGGTGGAGCGCTTCGGCCGTCTCGACGTGCTCGTCAACAACGCGGGCGGCTCCCCGGACGCGGACGCGGCGACCGTCTCGCCGCGCTTCGTGGAGAAGATCGTCGCGCTCAACCTGCTCGCGCCGTTCTACGTGGCGCAGGCGGCCCACCGTGCCATGCGGGCCCGGCCGGGCGGCGGCTCGGTCGTCAACATCGGCAGCGTCTCCGCGCACGATCCGCAGCCGGGCACCGCCGCGTACACGGCCGCCAAGGCGGGGCTGCTGGCCCTCACGAAGGCGCTGGCCCTGGAGTGGGCGCCCGAGGTGCGGGTCAACCACATCACCACCGGCCTGATCCGCACCGATAGCGCGGCGTCCGTCTACGGCGCGGACGGCGGCGCCTCGGTGGCCGGCGTGATCCCGATGAAGCGGATGGCCGCGCCCGCGGACGTCGCACGGGCCTGCCTGTTCCTGGCGAGCGACCTGGCGGCGTACGTCAACGGGGCGGACCTCGCGGTGCACGGCGGCGGGGAGTTCCCGGCCCGGTACCTCGCCGCGAGGGCGGCGGGCCAGGGGGTGTGAGGGACATGCCGGAGCCCGGGAGAGAGCGTGCCGCCTCTCCCGGGCTCGGGTCCGTCACGGCAGGTCGGGGGTCCAGGCCACGCCGTTGATGTGCGAACCGCCGTCGACGAAGAGGGTGTTGCCGGTGACGTACCGGGCGTCCTCGCTCGCGAGGAACAGCGCGGCCGGGGCGATGTCCTCGTCCGGGTCGCCCATCCGCCCCATCGGGTTCATGGCGCCGACCTGCTTCTCCAGCTCGGGGTTGGCGCTCATCCGCCGTCGGAAGGCGGCGCTCTTCGCGCCGGGGCAGATCGCGTTGACGACGACCCCGGTGGGGGCCCATTCCCGGGCGGCGGTCCGGGTGAGGGTGCGCAGGGCCTCCTTGGCGGCGTTGTACTCCAGGGTGCCCATGTGGGCGTTCACGCCGTTGAGGCTGCACATGTTGACGACCCGGCCCCAGCCCCGCTCCCGCATGTGCGCGAACGCCGCCCGCATCGCCCAGAACGGGCCGTAGAAGCCGATGCCCATCCCCCGGGCCAGCATCTCGTCGGTCTTGTTCTCCACCCGGCCGAGGTCGCCGACCGCCCAGGCGTTGTTGACCAGGATGTCGACGCCGCCGAACTCCCGTACCGCGGTGTCGACCATGGCCAGCACCTGTGCCCGGTCGCCGACGTCGGTGCGCAGGAAGCGGCCGCCGATCGCGTCGGCTACCGCCCGGCCGGTCTCCTCGTTCATCTCCGCGACCAGCACCCTGGCCCCCTCGGCGGCGAACCGCCGGGCCACCGCGGCGCCGATGCCGTCCCCGGCGCCGGTGACGATCGCGACGCGTCCTTCGAGCCGCATGATGTGCTCCTCCTCAGACCAGGTTGTCCTCCACCGTGAGGCCGAACGCCCCGCGGCCGTACATGGCGAGCGCGCGTTCCACGTCGTTGGCGACGTGCACGCTGCCCGCGTGGGCGTCGCGCCAGGCGCGCTCGACGGGGTTGCCGCGGCGCAGCGCGTTGCCGCCGGCGGTCTTGAAGAGCAGGTCGATCGCGGCGACGGCCCGTTCGGTGCCCCGCACCTGGTCGCGTCGGGTGCGCAGCCGCAGCTCCATGGGTATCTCCCGGCCCGCGGCGGCGAGTTCGGACAGTTCGCGCAGGTTGCGGTCCATCTGCAGGACGGTCGCGTCGATGTCGGAGGCGGCGCGTGCGATGGCGACCTGGGCGAAGGGGTCCTCGGTGAACCGGCCACCGCCCAGGCTGAGCCGCACCCGTTCCTTCATCAGCGACACGTAGGACTCGTAGCCGCCCGACACCGCACCGATCACCGGTGCCGTGATGGCGCTGGTGAAGATGGCGCCGAACGGCAGCCGGTACAGCGGCCCCTTGTTGACCTGCTGCCCGGGCACCTTCAGCCGGGCCTGCTCGTAGTTGCGCAGCACCCGGTGGCCGGGCACGAACGCCGTCTCGACGACGATGTCGTTGCTGGCGGTGCCGCGCAGCCCGACCACGTCCCAGGCGTCCTCGATGGTGTAGTCGGAGCGGGGCACCAGGACGGTGAGGAAGTCCACCGGCCGTCCCTCGGCGCCGACGACGAGGGCGCCGAGCAGGGCCCAGGTGGCGTGTTCGCAGCCGGAGGAGAAGCTCCAGCGGCCGGTGAGCCGGTAGCCGCCGTCGACTGGGGTGAGCCGGCCGACCGGCGCGTACGACGAGGAGATGCGGGTGTCGGGGTCCTCGCCCCAGACGTCGTCCTGCGCCCGGCGCGGGAACAGCCCGAGCTGCCAGGGGTGCACGCCCAGCACCGAGGCGACCCAGCCGGTGGAGCAGCAGACGGCGGAGATCGCCCGCACCACCTGGTAGAAGTCGACCGGGTCGCTCTCCAGGCCGCCGTAGCGGGCGGGTTGGAGCATCCGGAAGACGCCTGCCCCGGTCAGTTCGCGGATCGTGGACTCCGGTATGCGGCGTGCCTCGTCGGCGGCGACGGCGCGCTTGCCGATGCCGGGCAGCAGGGCGCGTACCGACTCCAGAACCTGATTGCCCATCGTCCCGTCCTCCCGGCCCTCGCGGGGCCGTGTCCGTGCGGTGCGGGTGGCGCCGCGGGTGTCAGCCGGTGCGCAGCGCGGCCTTGTCGACCTTGCCGGCGGCGTTGCGCGGCAGTGCCCCCAGGACGACGACCTCGCGGGGGACCTTGAAGTTGGCGAGCCGTTCGCGGCACCAGTCGAGCAGGGCGCCCGGGTCGCTCCCGGCGCCGGGGCGGGCCGTGACGTAGGCCCGGCCGACCTCTCCGAGACGGGTGTCGGGGACGCCGATCACGGCGGCCTCCGCGACGGCGTCGTGTCCGGTGAGCACCTGCTCGATCTCGGCCGGGTAGACGTTGAAGCCGCCGACCACGAACATGTCCTTCGAGCGGCCGGTGAGCACCAGGTTGCCGCGTGCGTCGAAGTGGCCGACGTCTCCGGTGGCCAGCCAGCCGTCGTCGTCCACGGCCGCCGCGCCGGCCGCCGGGTCGTCCAGGTAGCCGAGCATCACGTTGTAGCCGCGGACCAGGATCTCGCCGTCCCGCCCGGCGGGCAGCGGGCGCCGGTCGCCGTCGGCGATGCGTACCTCGACGCCGTCGATGGGGCGGCCGGCGGTCAGCGCCACGGTCTCCGCGTCGTCGTCGGCGGAGCAGACGCTGACCGTGCCGCAGGACTCGGTGAGCCCGTAGGCGGTGAGCACCTCGGGGAACAGTTCGGCGCGGATGCGCCGGACCAGGGCGACGGGGACCACGGCGGCGCCGGTCACCGCGAGGCGCAGCGACGACAGGTCGAACAGGGACCGGTCGGGGGCGTCGAGCAGTTCGGTGTAGATGGTGGGCGGGCCGGGCAGGACGCTGATCCGTTCGGTCTCGACGGCGCGCAGGGCCCGGTTCACGTCGAAGACCGGTTGCAGCACCATCGTGGTGCCCCGCAGGAGACAGGCCAGTACGCCCGCCTTGTAGCCGAAGCAGTGGAAGAGCGGGTTGAGGATCAGGTAGCGGTCGTCGCCGGTGACTCCGGTGCGCGCGCTCCAGGCGCGGTAGGTGGTGAGGTTCTGGCGGTGGGTGGTCAGCGCGCCCTTGGGGCGGCCGGTGGTGCCCGAGGTGAAGAGCAGGTCGGAGGGGTCGTCGGGGCGTACGGAGGCGGTACGGACGGTGACCTCGTCGTCGGGCAGGTGGGCGCCGTAGGAGAGGAAGGCCCCCCAGGGCAGGGTGCCGGGGCGGTCCTCTTTGTCACGTGCGCCGACTTCGCCGTCCTCGTCGCCGTCGAGCGTCACCACGGCGGCCAGGCCCGGCAGGGAGGGGACTGGACGCGTCTCGTCGCGTGCCTCCGCGCCGTCGTCCAGCATGGCCAGGTAGTCCTTGCCGAGGAAGCCGTTCTCGACGAACAGCACTCTGGCCGCGCCACGTTCGAGGAGCCAGCGGGCCTCGCCGCCCTTGTAGCGGGTGTTGACGGGGACGAGTACGGCGCCGGCCGAGGTGACGGCGAGCGCTGCCACCACCCAGCGGTGGCTGTTGGGCGCCCAGACGGCGATCCGGTCACCGGGTCGCGTGCCGAGCGCGATCAGCGACTTGACGGCGGCCCGCACCTGGTCGCGCAGTTCCCTCCAGGTCAGCCGTACGTCGTCGTCCACCAGCGCCTCCCGGTCGGGGGCGCGGGCGGCGGCGAGGTCCAGGGCGCCGGGGATCGTGAGTGGGGGCTCGGGCTCGCTCATCTGCTCTCCGGGAGGGGACGGCGTACGCGGTCGGTGAGGGTGCGGGGCGGCGGTGCGCGGGAGGGTGTGCCGCTCCCCCGGTCAGGTACCGGAGGGCAGCAGCCGCTGGGAGGCCTCGTGCGCGCCGAGGACCAGTTCGGCGCGGGGGAAGCCGCTGCGCCGCTCGGCGGTCTCGGCGTTGCCCCCGGCGACCCGCACGGGTCCGTCGGCGAGGTGGTCGAGGCCCTCCCGGGCGACGTCGTCCGGTTCGGCGACGCGGAGGCCGGGGAGGTCCATGCGCAGGCCGGCGCGTTCCATCGCGGGGGTCCGGGTCACGCCCAGGACCAGTTCGAGGACGTGCACGTCGTACTCGCGCAGCTCCAGCCACAGGCCCTCGGCGAAGACGCGGCTGAACGCCTTGGCCGCCGAGTAGACGCTGATCCGGGCCTGGCCCAGGTAGCCGGAGAGGGAGCCGACCAGCATGATGCCGCCCCGGCGCCGTTCCTTCATCAGGGCCCCGAAGTGGTGGGTGAGGGCGAGCTGCGCCGTGATGTTCAGGTCGAGGACGCCTTGGACGCCGTCGAGGTCGCCGGTGACGAAGTCGTGGCCGTAGGTGTTGGCACCCGCGTTGAAGATCAGCAGCCCGACCTCCAGGCCGTCGGTGACCGTGCGGACGGCGGCCAGGGCCCCGGGGTCGAGCAGGTCGAGGGCGAGGGTGCGGACCTCGACGCCCCGGGCCCGCGCCCGGTCGGCGGTCTCGTGGAGCGGCCCCTGCTTGCGGGCGATCAGCACCAGGTTGAGCCCGGCGTCCGCGAGGCGCTCGGCGAACGCGGCGCCCACGCCCTCGGAGCCGCCCGCGACGACCGCCCACGGCCCGTACACGTTCTTGTCGATCATCGAGTACCTCTCCTCAGTCCCTGGCCGGCGGTGCCGTGACCGTAGAACGCGTCCTGTGTACGGCGCCGTCGGTGATCCCACTGGCCGGGAGCACGGTCGGGACCGCGTCGGGGGAGGCCATGTCCCGCACCGCCAGCGAGGCGAAGACCATCCCGGTGCCGATGGGGACGCCGGGGCCCGGGTAGACCCGGCCGGTGAAGGAGGCGCTGGTGTTCCCGGCGGCGTACAGGCCGGGGATCGGGTGTCCGTCGCCGTCGAGGACGCGGGCGTGGACGTCGGTGCGCAGGCCGCCCTTGGTGCCGAGGTCGGCGAGGACGAGGCGGGCCGCGTAGTAGGGCGGGCGGTCCAGCGGGACCAGGCAGGGATTGGGTCCGGGGGCGTTGCGGGGGTCGGCGAAGAACCGGTCGTAGGGGTCCTCGCCGCGGTGGTGGTCCGGGTCGGTGCCGGTGGCGGCGTGGCCGTTGAAGCGGGCGACGGTGGCGGTCAGCGCGTCGGCCGGGACGCCGATGCGTTCGGCGAGTTCGGGCAGCGTGTCGGCCTTCACCCACACGCCGGACGCGAGGTGTTCCTCCGGGTCGGCGGGCGGCACGGTGATGGCGGGCAGGCCGCCGCCCGCACGCGAGTCGAAGATCAGATGGGCGGGTGCCTGCGCGGTGGCGAGGGCGCGGCCCATGCGGTCGTACGGCAGGGACTCGTTGGCGAAGCGCCGGCCGTCCGCGTCCACGGCGATGCCGCCGCGCAGACCGAGGGTGAACGCGGCGCTGCCGTCGGGCCGTTCGGTGCCGGGGCACCACCATGCCTCGTCCATGAGGTCGGTGGCGGCCCCGATCCGGACCGCGGCGCGCAGCAGGTCGCCCGTGGTCGCTCCCGGGGGTGCCATGGTCCACGCGGCGGCGCCGGGTACGCCGTGCTCGGTGCGCAGCGCGTCGTCGCCCTCGAAGCCGCCCGCGGCCAGCAGCACGCCGTGCCGGGCCCGTACGGTGACCGTGCCCTGCGGGGTCTCGGCCTCGACGCCGGTCACCCGGCCGTGCTCGGTGACCAGGCCGGTGACGCGGTGCCCGGTGCGCACGGTGGCGTTGCCGGTGCGGGTGGCGGCGAGCAGGAGGCGGCCGATCAGGGCGCGGCCGGCGGTCAGCGGGCCGTCGGGGTGACCCTGGCCGGTCCGGTCCCGGTCGACCGCCGGGCGGACCAGGGGCAGCAGATCGCCCAGCTCCTCCTGGGGAAGGTCGCGCGGCACGAAGGACCGTCCGGCGTCCATCCGTCCCGGGGCGGCGACGTAGTCGGGGAAGGCCCGCCACTCGAACTCCACGGCCGGGTCGAGTTCGAGCCGGGCGACCAGCTCGGGCGCGTGCCGCAGGAAGGCCTCCCGGCGGTCCGATCCGGCGTCGCCGACGAGGGCCCGCAGGTAGGTGCGGGCGGCGTCGGTGGAGTCGCCGAGGTCCGCCCGTTCCTGCACCTGGGTGCCGGGCAGCCAGCAGGCGGCCCCGGAGTAGGCGGAGGTGCCGCCGAGCAGCGGCGCCCGTTCCAGTACGACCGTGTCCAGGCCGTCCGCGGCGGCCACCAGGGCCCCGGTCATCGCTGCCGCGCCGGATCCGACGACGATCACGTCGTGGGTGGCGCCGCCGTTCCGTCGGCCGTCCCGCATGGATGCCCTCCTGCCAGTCGGTGGTGCTCAGTGGTACGTGGTGGTGCTCAGTGGTACGTGGTGGTGCGGTGGTGTGCGGCCTCAGCAGACCGCGCCGTCGGCGGCGGGGGCGGGAGTGGTCCCACTGACCGGAACGAGGGCCGGGCGGCACCTGACGTGGGGCCGGGGCGCGCGTATTGTCGAAGACCGTTGCCACGAGATGATCGAGCGCCTGGAGGGAGAGCGTGCCCAGAATCGCCGAGGCCAGGGCGGGGGCCGAGCCCAGTTCGCCCCGGCAGCACGCGCGCCGGCAGAGCATCCTGCGGGCGGCGGCGGACATCGCCGCCGAGACGGGGCTCGAGCGGGTGCAGATGCACGAGGTGGCCAAGTCCGCGGGGGTGGCGATCGGCACCCTGTACCGGTACTTCCCGTCGAAGACGCACCTGTTCACGGCCGTGATGGCCGACCAGATCGAGGGGCTCGGCGCGCGGCTCGCGGACCGGGCCGGGCACGACTCGCCCGAGGACGCCGTCTTCGCGACGCTGGCGGGTGCCACCCGCAGTCTGCTGCGCCGCCCGGAGCTCGCCACCGCGATGATCCAGTCGGCGAACGCGGCCCGCGCCTCGACCGTCCCCGACCTGGCCCGGGTCGACACGGGCTTCCTCGACCTGCTGCTGCGGGCCTGGGCCGTCGAGGACCCCACGGAGCACCATGTGGCCCGGCTGCGGCTGCTGACCCTGCTCTGGTACGGCGTTCTGCAGTCCCGGCTCAACGAGCGGATCTCCCCGGAGGAGGCCGACGCCGACCTGCGGATGGCCTGCCGGCTGCTGCTCGCCCCCGGCGACGACGGGTCTGACGGGGTCTGACGGGGGCGAGGGGCCGGGGCCTTCAGCCCGCCAGGGTCTGCTGGGTGCCCGTCGTGTCGAGCGCGGCCACGCTGTACGCGGCGTAGTTCCGGTAGGGGGCCCGGCCGGTGAAGTACGGGGTGAGCTGGGCGTCGAGCTCCTCGGGGGTGAAGGTGCCGTCGGCGGCGGTGAACCTGTGCTCCACCGTGGGCGGCGCGAGCAGGGCGACCATGTCGCCGTAGACGACGAAGACCTGCCCGTTGATCCCGTCGGCGGCCGGTGAGGCCAGGTGGGCGACCAGGGTGGCGACGCGCTCGGGGGCCATGATGTCGAGGCCGCCCGGCGCGTTCACGCCCTCGCCGAAGGAGTCGGCGGTCATGGCGGTGCGGGCGCGCGGGCAGATGGCGTTGGCGCGGACCCCGTAGCGGGACATGCCCTGGGCGGTGGCCAGGGTGAGCGCGGTGATCCCGGCCTTGGCCGCGGAGTAGTTCGGCTGGCCGGGGGCGCCGAACAGGAAGGCCTCGGAGGAGGTGTTGACGACCCGGCCGTAGACGGGGGCGCCGGACGCCTTGGAGGCGGCCCGCCAGTGCACGGCGGCGGCGCGGGAGAGACCGGCGTGGCCCTTGAGGTGGACGCGGATGACGTCGTCCCAGTCGGACTCGGAGAGGTTGAAGAGCATCCGGTCGCGCAGTACGCCCGCGTTGTTGACGACGACGTCGAGGCCGCCGAAGGTCTCCACGGCGGCCGCCACCAGGCGTTCGCCCATGGACCAGTCGCCCACGTCACCGGTTACGGCGACCGCGTCCGCGCCCAGGGCCTTGATCTCGGCGACCACGTCGTCGGCCGCCGGGCCGACGTCGTTGACCACCACGTTGGCGCCGAGTCCGGCGAGGGCGAGCGCCTCGGCCCGGCCGAGTCCAGCGCCCGCACCGGTGACGACGGCGGTACGCCCCTCCAGGGTGGTGTTCGTGGTGCTCATGCTGTGCCTCTTTCCGTGTTCCTGTTACGTGTTGTCAGACGAAGGCGATCGAGACGGAGCCGAGTCCCTCGAAGTCGGCCCGGAACCCGTCCCCCGGCCGCACGTCCACCGCCCGGGTGCACGAGCCCGGCAGCACGACGTGCCCGGCCTCCAGGCGCACCCCGTAGGAGGCCACCATGCGGGCCAGCCACGCGACCGCCTCGGTCGGGTCGCCCAGTACGGCGCTGGTGTTGCCACGGGCGATCTCCTCGCCGCCCCGGTACAGGACGGCGGCGACGTCGGCCGGGTCCAGGTCGGCCGGGCGGACCCGGGCGGCGCCGAGGAGCACACCGGCGGAGGACGCGTTGTCGGCGATGGTGTCGGCGAGGCCGATCTTCCAGTCCCTGATGCGGCTGTCGATGAGTTCGATGCTCGGGACGACGTACTCGGTGGCGGCGAGGACGTCCGCGGTGGTGCACCCCTCGCCGGGCAGGCTCCGGCCCAGCACGTAGCCGATCTCGACCTCGATGCGCGGTTGGCAGTAGCGGCCGGTGTCGACGGGTGCCCCCTCGGTCAGCACCATGTCGGAGAGCAGATGGCCGTAGTCGGGTTCGTCGACGCCCATCATCTGCTGCATGACCTTGGAGGACAGGCCGACCTTGTGCCCGTGGACGGTGACGCCGTCTGTTCTCAACTGCTCTCGAATGTTGAGGAGTTGGATCTCGTACGCGTCGGTGGCGTCGATGTCCGGCCAGGTCGTGGTCAGCGGGTCGACGGGGGTCCGGTCGCGCTGTGCGGTGCGGAGCAGTTCGGCGGCCTCGGCGCGCTGTGCGGGGTCAAGCATCGAGGGTCTCCTCGCGGGTCGGTGCGGCGGGGCCCCGGTCGGGGGCGAAGCGGGCGCGGCCGCCGGAGAGCACCGTGCGTCCGTCGTCGGCCGCCGCCTCGAAGCGGACGCCGGCGCCGTCACCGGTCCAGCCGTGCAGGGCGAGCGGGTCGCCCGGGAAGACGGGGGCGGCGAACCGGGCCTGGAGCTCCGCCAGGTCGGCGGGGTGGGCGCCGAGCGTGTCGGCGAGCGGCAGCAGGGCCGCGGCGAGGGTGCACAGTCCGTGCAGGAACGGCCGGGGCATCCCCGCCGCCTTCGCCGCCTCGGGGTCGATGTGCATGGCGTGCCGGTCGCCGAGCAGCCGGTAGAGGGCGGCCTGCCGGGAGTGCGTGGGCACGGTCAGGCGCTGGTCGGCCGGCCGGTCCGGGCGGCGCGGTGCGGACGGCCCGCGCTCGCCGCCGAATCCGCCGCAGCCGGGGGCGAAGATCGACCAGGTGGCCGTGAACCGGTCGCAGTCCACCTCGACGTCGAACACGGCGGCGGAGCCCTTGTCCCAGACCTGGGCGACCCGCGCGGACGTCACCAGCTCGCCGGAGCGCTCCAACGGGCGTTTCATGGTGAGGCGTTGGCTGCCGTGCACGGCGGTGGTGATGTCGAAGGCGCCGAGTGTACCGAGGGCGTCGGGCGCCCACTGGGCGAGGGTCAGCGCGAAGGTGGGCAGGACGCGCAGGTCCCGCTCGTAGACGAGGTCCAGCCGGTCGGCCGGGGCGCCGACGGCGAGGGCGTACAGGATGGCGTCGCGCTCGGTGTAGGAGACGGTGCGGGTGCCGAGGTCGTGGCCGTGCCACGCGCGGGTGCCGGTCATCGGTGGTCGGCTCCCAGGATCAGGCCACTGGTGGGGACTCCGGTGCCGGCGGTGACCAGGACGTGGCCGACGCCGTCCGGCTGGTTGACGGAGGTGCCGCGCACCAGGCGGACGCCTTCGGCGATGCCGTTCATGCCGTGCAGGTAGGCCTCGCCGAGCTGTCCGCCGTGAGTGTTGAGGGGCAGCCGGCCGCCGAGTTCGAGGTGGCCGTCGGCGATGAATTCCTTCGCCTCGCCGGGCTTGCAGAAGCCGAGTTCCTCCAGCTGGGGCAGGACCAGCGGCGTGAAGTGGTCGTAGAGGATCGCCGCGTCGACGTCGTCGGGGCCGAGGCCGCTCTGCCGGTACAGCTGCCGGCCGACCAGGCCCATCTCGGGGATGCCGGTGATGGTGGGCCGGTAGTAGCTGGTCATCATGTGCTGGTCGGCGCCGAGGCCCTGGGCGGCGGCGCGGATCAGCGCGGGCGGGTGGGGCAGGTGGCGGGCGCGTTCGGCGGAGACGACGACGAGGGCCTGGCCGCCGTCGGTCTCCTGGCAGCAGTCGAGCAGCCGCAGCGGCTCGGCGATCCAGCGGGAGTCGCGGTGGTCCTGGAGGGTGATGGGGCGGCCGTGGAACCAGGCGGCCGGGTTGTTCGCGGCGTGCTTCCGGTCGACGACGGCGACGCGGCCGAAGTCGTCGGTGGTGGCGCCGTACTCGTGGAGGTAGCGGCGGGCGAACATGGCCACCCACTGGGCGGGGCTGCTCAGCCCGAAGGGGGTCATCCAGGCGTAGGCGGCCCGGTCGGCGGTGGTGTCCATGGGGCGGGCGGCCTGGCCCAGCCCGTAGCGTTCGCCGGAGCGCTCGTTGAACGCCCGGTAGCAGACGACGACTTCGGCGGCGCCGGTGGCGACGGCCATGGCCGCCTGCTGGACGGTGCCGCAGCCCGCGCCGCCGCCGTAGCCGATGCGGGAGAAGAACGTCAGGTCGCCCATGCCGGTGTTGCGGGCGACGTGGATCTCGGAGTTGGTCTCGGCGGTGAAGGTGACCAGGCCGTCCACGTCGGCGGGGGTCAGTCCGGCGTCGGCGAGGGCGGCGAGCACGGCCTCGCAGGCGAGCTGGAGTTCGCTGCGTCCCGAGTCCTTGGAGAACTCGGTGGCGCCGATGCCGACCACGGCGGCGGCCGGGGAGAGGGTGCCGGTGGTCATGGTGTCGCCTCCCCGGGCAGGCGCACCGTCACGGTGCCGGTGACGTGGGCGCCGATGCCGTTGGTGCCCTTGACGGCGATGTCGACGTGGCGGTCCGCGTCGGACTTCGCGGTGACCGTGCCGGTGAGCACCATGGTGTCGCCGGGGTGGTTGGGGGCGCCGAGCCGGATGCGGATGGCCTTGACGACGGCGGCGGGTCCTGCCCAGCCGGTGACGTAGCGGTCGACCAGGCCGTTGCTGGTCAGGATGTTCATGAAGATGTCCTTGGAGCCGCGCTCGCGGGCGAGTTCGGGGTCGTGGTGCACGTCCTGGTAGTCGCGGCTCGCGAGTGCCGTCGCGACGATCAGGGTGCGCGTCACCGGGATCGTCAGGTCCGGCAGTACGTCGCCGACGGCGACCTCGTCGTAGGCGCGGGTGCCGGGGACTGCGGGAGTGTCCTGGACGGGGCTCATGAGGCCACCGCCGCGCCGGTCAGCAGGGTGCCGAGGCGTTCCAGGTCGGCGCCCGCGCCGCCCAGGGTGGTGGAGATCTGCTTGCCCCACAGGAAGTGCCGGTGCACCGGGTAGTCGGTGTCGACGCCGATGCCGCCGTGCACGTGCTGGACGCGGTGGACGGTGTTCAGACCGGCCTCGGTGGCCCACCACTTGGCGACCAGGGCGGCCCGGTCGGCGTCCGCCGCGTCGAAGGGTTCCCGCAGCGCGTCCACGGCCTGCCACAGCGTGACCCGCATCGCGTCGATGTCGATGTAGCAGTCGGCGAGTTGGTGCTGCACGGCCTGGAAGGTGGCCAGCGGACGGCCGAACTGCAGGCGCCCGCCCAGATGGTCGGCCGCGTACCGCAGGGCGCCCTCGGCCACGCCCACCTGGACGGCGGCCAGCGCCACGAAGGAGTCGCGGACCAACGCCGCCGCGGTGCCGTCGCCGGGCGTACCCACGGCCTCGGCCGGGGCGCCGTCGAGGGCGAGATGGCCGCTCAGGTCGTACGTGGTGGTCTCGGCGGGCTCCCAGGTCGTTCCGGGGGCGTCCGTGGCGACCAGGAACAGGCCGGGGCCCGCGTCGGTGGTCGCGGTGACCAGGACGTGCCGGGCACCGTCCGGCGCGGGCACGACGGCCTTGGTGCCGGTCAGCCGCCAGCGCGGGCCGTCCCGGTCCGTGTCGTCCGGCGTCGCCCTGGTGCGGGGCGTGAGCGGGTCGGCGGGACCGAACTCCTCCAGGGCGACGGTCGGCCGTCCCCCGCCGCTCGCGAGGCCCGGCAGCAGCTCCGCCCGCTGGCGCGGGGTGCCGTGCGCGGCGACGGCGAGGCCCCCGACCAGGGCCGGCCACAGCGGTACCGGTGCCACCCTGCGGCCCTGCTCCTCAAGGAGGACGCAGAGTCCCGCCATGCCGAGTCCGGCGCCGCCGTCCGCCTCCGGCAGTGCGGCGCCGAGCAGTCCGGCCGAGGCAAGGTCGGCCCAGAGGCGGCTGTCGGTCCGGGTGGGCGAGGTCTCCACCTCGCGCAGCCGCTCGGGCGTCGCTCGGTCGGTGAAGATCTCCCGCGCCAGGTCACGGACGGCTTCGAGCTCTTCTCCCAGGGAGAAATCCATCAGGGTGCCTCCGTCGGTGCGGGCCGGAACACCGGCAGGGTCAGATCGGGGTCGGCGTCGAGCCAGTCGAGGACCACGGGCATGTCGATCTCGACGTCGTCGGGCGCGACTCCGGTCAGGTTGGTGATGAGGCGGGTGCCCTCGGCGAGTTCGACGACCGCGACGAGCAGCGGGAAGTCGAAGGCCGGATGGCGCGGGTGGTGGTTGACGACGTAGCTGTACACGTGACCGCGGCCGGAGGCCTCGACGGTGTCCCACTCCAGCGAGTTGCACTCCGGGCAGCAGGGACCCGGTGGGTGGCGCAGGACGGAGCAGGCGGCACAGCGCTGGATGAGCAGCCGGTGCTCCTTGGCGCCGTCGAAGAAGAAGGCGTTGTCCCGGTTGATCGCGGGCCGGGGCCGCAGGGCCGGGGGCGGGCCGGGCTCTGCCGGCGGTTCCGGCTCTGGTTCCGGTGCCGACGCCGGTGCCGGTGCCGGTGCCGGGCGGAACCTGAGGGTGCGCCAGCGCTGGGTGGCGACGGTCTCGCCGTGCTGGTCGGTGTACGTCTTGAGGGTGGTGACGAACCTGCCCGTGCCCAGCCCGGTCCGCTTCTCCGCCGAGATCGACTCCACGCTCTCGCGGACGGCGACGTGGTCACCGGGCTCCAGCTCGCGCAGGAAGGTGAACTCCGAGTCGGTGGCCACCACGGAGGTGTAGCCGCCCTCGTCGAGGAGGTCGACCAGCTCGGCGAAGCCGTCCCGCCCGGCCGGCGGGGAGACGGTGGCGGCGTAGCCGCGCATCGTCCAGGCCTGGATCATCGAGGCGGGTGCCACCACGCCCCCGCGTCCGGTCGTACGAGCGGCCTCGGCGTCGGTGTAGACGGGGTTGGTGTCGCCCATCGCCTCCGTCCAGTGCCGGATCATCGGCAGGTTGACCGGGTCCTGGGCCGCGCCGAGGGGGCGCAACTCGCGTCCGGCGAAGGCCCGCAGCCGCTCCTCGTACGCTGCGTCCCGTCCCGTGTCCTGCCGCCCGGTCACGCGCCACGCCCCTTGCGCGGCAGTCCGAGGCCCTGGGTGGCGATCATGTCGCGCAGGACCTCGTTGACGCCGCCGCCGAAGGTGTTCACGAGGCCCTGCCTGGAGAGCTGTTCGACCTGTCCGGCGAGGACGGCGCCCGGTGACTCGGGCCGGATGCGGCCGGCCGCGCCGAGGATCTGCGTCAGGCCGCGCTGGACGGCGATGTGGGTCTCGGTGCCGTACGCCTTGGCGGCGCCCGCGTCGGCGCCGGTGAGGGTGCCGGCGGCGACGGCGGCGGTCATCTTCCAGTTCATCAGCCGCATCGCCTCCAGCCGGGCGTGGGTGCGGGCGAACTCCTGGCGCACCCACGGGATGTCGGCCGTGCCGTTCTCCTTCGCCCAGTCCAGGACGCGTTCCCAGAGCTGGATCATGCGGCCGCCGAGGGCGGCGAGGCCGATGCGCTCGTGGTTCAGCTGGGCCGTGATCAGCCGCCAGCCGCCGTTCACCTCGCCCACGACGTCCGCGGCGGGGACGCGTACGCCGCTGTAGTAGGTGGCGGTGACGGCCATGCCGCCCACCGTGCGGATGGGACTCCAGCCGAAGCCCTCGTCGGTGGTGGGCACGATGAGGATGGAGATGCCCTTGTGCTTGGGGGCGTCCGGGTCGGTGCGGGCGGCGAGCCACACGTGGTCGGCGGTGTTGGCGCCGCTGGTGAAGATCTTGGAGCCGTCCACGACGTAGCTGTCGCCGTCCCGTACGGCCCGGGTGGTCAGCGAGGCGAGGTCGGTTCCGGCCTCGGGCTCGGTGTAGCCGATGGCGAACACGATGTCGCCGGAGAGGATGCCGGGCAGGAACCGCCTGCGGTGCTCCTCGGACCCGTACGCCATGAGGGTCGGGCCGACCGTGTTGACGGTGACGAAGGGGAAGGGCAGCCCGGCCCGCTGGACCTCGTCGAAGAACACGTACTGGTCCTCGGCGGACCGTCCCTGGCCGCCGTACTCGGTGGGCCAGCCGATGCCCAGCCAGCCGTCCGCGCCGAGCCGTTTGACCACCTCGCGGAAGCGGTCGCCGCCGACGCCCTCCTCGCCGACGCGACGCCGTTCGTCCTCGGGCATCAGGCCCGCGAAGTAGGCCCGCAGTTCGAGCCGCAGCTCGCGGTGCGCGGCGCTCTCACGCAGGTGCATGTCTCGTCACTCCTAGGTCGTCGCCCTGGTCGTCGCCGGTCAGGGCAGGAAGCGTCCGCGGCCGTTGGCGAGGAACTCGTCGCGCAGGGCGGTCCTGTCGTCGTCGGTCATCGGCGCGTACGCGGGCCCGCCGCGGCCCGTCCAGCGGTACACGGGGTCGTCGGTGCGCCAGCCGTCGAGCTGCATCTCCTTCTTGCGCAGCTTGTTGGATCCGGTGGTGGGCAGCGCGTGCGAGACGCGGACGAAGCGCGGGGCGCCCTTGGTGCCCAGGTCCTCCTGACGGGCCAGGAACCCGGGCAGGTCCAGGTCGTCGAAGCCGGTGCCGTCGGGGATCTCGACGGCGGCCATCACCTGGTCGCCGGAGCGGGGGTCGGGCACGCCGAAGACGCCGGCGGCGACGACGCCCGGGTGTCTGCGCAGGACGCGTTCGGTGAGCAGCGCGGAGATGTTCTCGCCGTCGACGCGGATCCAGTCCCCGGAGCGGCCCGCGAAGTAGAAGTAGCCTGCCTGGTCCACGTAGCCGAGGTC
Source organism: Streptomyces sp. NPDC059906 (assembly GCF_042730645.1). NCBI lineage: Bacteria > Bacillati > Actinomycetota > Actinomycetes > Kitasatosporales > Streptomycetaceae > Streptomyces > Streptomyces sp. NPDC059906. The sequence goes on along the minus strand of NZ_JBHWKU010000031.1, from coordinate 9,894 downwards.
GCCGGTCCAGTACCAGCCGTGCCGGACGCGTTCGGCGCCCGCGGCCTCGTTGTTCCAGTAGCCCTCGAAGCGGGCGGCGCCCTCGGTGTCGACGATCTCCCCGATGGCCTCCTCCGGGTTGCGCACCCGGCCGTAGGCGTCGAGCAGGGCGGGCGGGCAGGTCCGGCGGGTCGTCGGGTCGACGATGCGGACGCCGTCGCGGGCGGGCCTGCCGAGGGCGCCCACCGGACCGTCGGCGATGCGCTGGAGCATGCCGGCGCCCTCGCTGGACCCGTACCCCTCGACGAGACGGCAGCCGAACCGGGCCAGGAACCGGTCGGCGTCCTCCGGTGAGGCCTCGGTGCCGAAGGCGTGGGTGAGCCGGTTGTCGGCGTCGTCCGGCGTCTCGGGCAGCGCGAGGACGTAGCCGATGGCCTTGCCGACGTAGGTGAAGTAGGTGGCGCCGTAGTGGCGGACGTCGGGCAGGAAGCCCGACGCGGAGAACTTGCGGGTGAGGGCGATGGTGGCGCCCGCGCTGAGGGCCGGCGCCCACAGGGCCATCAGGGCGTTGCCGTGGAACAGCGGCATCGGGCAGTAGCAGGTGTCGGCGCGGGTGATGCCGTACTTGGCGCTGTTGGCGGCGCCGAGCGCGGCGAGCCTGCCCTGGGAGCAGATCGCCGCCTTGGAGGTGCCGGTCGTGCCGGAGGTCAGCAGGAGCAGCATGGTCGTGGCGGCCGCGACGTCCGGTGCGGCGTGCGCGGGTCCCCGCCCGGCGTGGGCGGCGAGGCCGGTCGCGTACTCGGGGTCGTCGACGACGAGGAAGCGGTCGCGCTTCACACCGATGTCCAGGCCGTCGAGCAGGTCGAGACCGGCCCGGTCGGTGACGATCAACTGGCACTCGGTGTGCCGCACCTCGCGTGCGAGTTCGGCGCCGCGCCGGGTCGGGTTGATGCCGACGACGGCCGCGCCGGCCAGGGCGGCGCCGCCGAGCCAGAACACGTACTCGGGGACGTTGTCGAGGAGTACGCCGATGTGGAACGGCCCCCCGGTGCGCAGCTCGCCGGCCCGGGCGGCGCGGGCGGCGCTCTCGTCGACCACCTCGCCCCAGGTCCAGGTCCGCTCGCGGGTCAGCAGGCCCGGGTGGTCGTCCCCGGCGCGGGCGAGCAGCAGGTCGGCAATCGTCTGGTGTGGCAACGTCGGTCCCTCTCACCCGGTGGACGGGTCTGCCGGTGTCGGTACGGTGACGGGGGCGCCGGTGGTGCGCCCGCGTTCCGTCGGTGGTGGTCGTACGGCGCCCCCTCGGGCCGTGTCCGCCCGGTGCCTCCCGCCGTCGGCGACGCTAGCCGCGGCCGGGGCGGCCCGGCTGGGGTGATCCCGCTGACCGGGAGGGACGGGGGTGGACGGGCGCTGTCGGCGGTGACGGGAGGGCGTCCGGATCGGCGGCGCCGGGTGCTCAGTCGAAGTTGGCCTGGCCGCCGTCGAGCGGCACGGTGGCGCCCGTCAGGTAGCGGGCGTCCGGTCCGCACAGCATCACCACGGCCCGCCCGATGTCCTGTTCGCAGTCGCCGACGTAGCCCAGCGGGATGGTCGCGCTGAACTCGGCGGCCTCCTCGGGGTGGGCGTCCTGCCACGTGGCGTAGGCGGGTGACACGGCGTGCGGGGCGATGGCGTTGACGCGGATGCCGTCGCGGCCCCACTCGTTGGCGGCGGTCCGGGTGAGGCTGCGCAGGGCCGTCTTGGCCGCCGCGTAGGCCCCGTAGGTGCTCAGGTCCCAGCGGACCATGGCGGAGGTCACGACGTTGACGATCGCTCCGCCGTCGCGCTTCAGGTGGGGGTGCGCGGCGTTCATGAAGGCGAACGCCGCGAACGGCCCGCTCTCGAAGCCCTTGCGGAACTGGGCGCCGGTGAGCGACAGCAGGGGGCCGTAGCAGCCGGTGTAGGCGTTGTTGACCAGGATGTCGATGCCGCCGAAGCGTGCGGCGACGGCGTCGACGGTGCCGGGTATGCGGTCCGTGTCCAGCACGTCGAGGACGAACGGCTCCGCCTCCACTCCCCTGCCGCGCAGCAGCTCGCAGGTCGCCTCCAGTTTGGCGGCGGTGCGCCCGAGTACGGCGATGTGGACGCCCTCGGCGGCCAGCGCGAGGGCGATGCCCCGGCCCACGCCCTGGCCGGCGCCGCTGATGAGGGCCACCTTGCCGTCGAGGCTCCGTACCGGCTTCGTCATGGTCGCTTCCCTTCTCAGCTCGGCCGCGGCAGCTGCTTGTTGATGAACAGGCCCTCCGCGGTGACGCAGACCCGGCCGCCGGCCGTGATCTCGCCGGCCGTGCGGATCCGCGAGCCGTCCACCGAGACCTGCCGTCCGGTGACGGTGAGGGGCTCGAACAGCGGGGTGGGCCGCAGGTAGCGCAGGGTGAGTTCGGCGGTCATCCCGGAGGTGCCCGCCCAGTGGTTGGCGACGCCCAGGGTGTGGTCGAGGAGCAGCGCCGAGACGCCTCCGTGCACGTGGCCGGGCGGGCCCTGGTAGGGCAGGTCGAGGGTGACGACGCCCTCGATGGAGCGGTCCTCCCGGCCGTGCAGGGTGAGCGGCGGGGCGATCGCGTTCTCCGGGCCGGTGACGGGGTCGTGGCGGGTGACGCCCTCGCCGCGCCACATCTCGGCGAGGCGTTCGGAGGCGGTGGGGGCCTTCTCGGTGAGCCGGTCGGTGACGGCGTCGAGGCGTGCGGTGATGTCGGTCATGTCGGCGCCGGTTCCGTCACCGGCCCGCAGCAGGGCGGCGACCAGGCGGCGGGCGGCGGCGACCGCGGCGTCCACGCCGTCGGTGCGGGGCTCGGCCACCAGTCGGGGGCCGGGAGCGGGCGCGGAGGCGGGTGCGGGTACCGGGGTGCCTTCGGCGGCGCGGGCGTTCACGGGCGCACCGTCGCCGTCGCGTGGGTGAGCACGGGCGCGTCGTCGCGCTCGGGGCAGGCTGCGTGCAGCAGGAGCCGCTGGGTGCCGTCGTCGTCCGGTGGTCCGTCGCGCCACACGGACGTCACGATCGACTCGCCGGGGACGAGGGGGCCCGCGAAGCGCACGGTGAGGCCGGTGAGGCGGGTGACGTCGCCGTTGAGAACGCCGTCGACCAGGGTCTTGGCGACCAGTCCGTAGGAGGCGAGGCCGTGCAGGATCGGCCGTTCGAAACCGGCCGAGCGGGCGAAGGCGGGGTCGGCGTGGAGCGGGTTGAGGTCGCCGTTGAGCCGGTACCACAGGGCTTGTTGGGGCGTGGTGGCGGTGGTGAGGACGGTGTCGGCGGGGCGGTCCGGTGCCGCCGCGTGCTCCTCGGGTCCGGGGTCGCCGCCGAAGCCGCCCTCGCCGCGGGCCCAGATGCGGGTGGTCGTGGTCCACAGCGGCTCGCCGTCGGCGCCGGTGGCCGCCGACTCCAGGGCGACGAGCGCGGCCTTGCCCTTGTCCCAGACCTCGGCGACGCGGGAGCGCAGGGTCGCGGAGCCCGACGCGGGCAGGGGGCGGTGCACCCGCAGGCCCTGCCCGGCGTGGAGCACGGCGCGCAGGTCGACGTCGATGCCGGGCATCTCCAGGCCCGGTGCGGGGGCCTCGCCCGCGGAGGGGCCGGTCCCGGCCACCAGGGCGAAGGTGGGCAGCACCATGAGGTTCTTCTCGTAGGTCAGGTGCAGCTCGGGGTCGGTGGCCGCGGCGGCACCGGCGCCCAGGCTCAGGTGGTACAGGAGGACGTCGCGCGTGGTCCAGCGGATCTCGCGGACGGCGGGGTCCGCGCGCAGCGCCTTGTCGCGGTCGATGGGCATGGCCTGGTCAGCCTTTCCGGGTGGGCTCGGGGTCGCGGGGCAGGCCGAGGAGGCGCTCGCCGATGATGTTCAGCTGGACCTCGGTGGTGCCGCCGGCGATGGACAGGCAGCGGGAGTTGAGGAACATCCACATGGCGTCGTGGCGTTCGCCCTCGCCGGTGAGCGCGGCGTCGGCCTGCCAGTCCACGCAGGTCTCCCAGACCCGCTGCTGGTCCTCGACGCCGAGGAGTTTGGCGATGGACGCCTCGGCGCCGGGCTGCTGTCCGGAGACGGTGCGCAGGGTGGTGCGCAGGGCGAGGAGGGCGCCGGTCTGGGCGTCGCAGAGGTGACCGCCGAGGGTGGTGAGGCGTTCCCCGTCCAGGCCGCCGGAGCCCAGACCGTCGGAGCCCAGGCCGTCGGAGCCCGGGCCGCCGGAGCCCGGCCCGTCCCAGGCGGCGGCGATCTCCAGCAGGGTCTCGGCGCCGGAGCCGACGGCGTCGTGGGAGAGGGCGACGCGTTCGTTGGCGAGGGTGGTGCGGGCGAGTTTCCAGCCGTCGCCGGGCGCGCCGACAAGCAGGTCGTCGGGGACGAACACGTCGTCGAGGAAGACCTCGTTGAACTCGGACTCCCCGGTGATCTGCCGCAGCGGACGGATGTCGAGGCCGGGGCTGGTCATGTCGAGGAGGAAGTACGAGATGCCCTTGTGCTTGGGCACTCCGGTGTCGGTGCGGGCGAGCAGGACACCCCAGTGGGCGTCGCGGGCCATGGACGTCCACACCTTCTGCCCGTTGATCCGCCAGCCGCCGTCGGTCTTCTCGGCGCGGGTGGTGAGACCGGCGAGGTCGGAGCCCGCGCCGGGTTCGCTGAAGAGCTGGCACCAGCGGATGTCGCCGCGCAGGCTCGGCGCGAGGAACCGCTCGCGCTGGGTGTCGTCGCCGTGGGCGATGAGCGTGGGCACCACCCAGCCGCCGATGATCATGTCGACGGGGGTGAGGCCCGCGGCGTCCAGTTCCTCGGCGATGACGAGCTGGGTCACCGGGTCGGCGCCCTTGCCCCAGGGGGCGGGCAGGTGCGGGGCGGTGTAGCCGTGGTCGGCGAGGTGGACGGAGCGGTCCCTGCCCTCCAGGGCGGCGGCCTCCCGCAGTTCGGCGCGGATTCCCTCGCGTACGGCCTCGGCCTCGGGCGGCAGTTCGACGCCGAGCCTGCGCCGGGTGCCGTCCAGGGCGAGGCGGGCGACGCGGCGGCGCCAGGCGGCGGTGGGGCCGAGGGCGACGCGCAGGGTCTGGGCGCGGCGCAGCGCGAGATGTGCGTCGTGTTCCCAGGTGAAGCCGATGCCGCCGAGCACCTGGATGCAGTCCTTGGCGGTGACGAACGCGGCCTCGACGGCGACGGCACCGGCGACGGCGACGGCCAGGGCGGCCTCACCTCGGTCCGCGCCGCCCGGGTCGCCGGCGCGGGCGGCGTCCCAGGCGCAGGCGCGGGCCTGCTCGGCCTGGGCGAGCATGCGGGCGCAGCGGTGCTTGACGCCCTGGAACTGGCCGACGGGACGCCCGAACTGCTCCCTCACCCGGGCGTAGTCGGCGGCGGTGGTGACGCAGCGGTCGGCGATGCCGGAGGCCTCGGCGGCGAACAGGGTCGCGGCGAGGTCCCGTGGACGCTCGGGTGCGAGGTCGAGGAGGTCGGCGGCCGGGACGGGCACCGAGCGCGCGGTCACCCGGGAGGAGCGGCGGGTGAGATCGTGGCTGCGGACATCGGTGGTGTCGACGGCGGCGCGGGGCAGCACGAGCCAGGTGGTGCGGTCCCCGTCGGCGGCGGGCAGTACGAACACGTCGGCGAGGTGGCCGCCGACGACGAGTTCACAGGTGCCGGTGAGGGTGGCCGTGCCGTCGGCGGCGCGGGTGAGGGCGAGGGTGCCGGGGGCGAGCGCGACGGCGCCGACGGAGATGCCGGAGGCGAGCGCGGCGAGGTGGGTGCGGTGCCCGGCGGCGTGCAGGACGGCGGAGGCGAGCGTCGTCGGCAGGAAGGGTCCGGGCGCCATGGCCCGCCCCAGTTCCTCGGTGACGACGGCGAGTTCGACCAGTCCGTATCCGGCGCCGCCCGCGTCCTGTGGCAGGTGCAGTCCGAGCAGCCCCTGCTCGGCGAGGCCGCTGAAGTGGCCGGGGAGGATCTCCTTGTCGGCGTCGGCCGCCTCGCGGAGGGTGTTCTCGGTGATGTGCCGGTTCGCGAAGGCGCGTACGGCGTCGCGCAGGTCGCGGTGCTCCTGGGTGAGCCCGATGGTCATGGCGGCTCCTCAGACGCGTTCGACGACGGTGGCGGTGGAGTGCGCCCCGCCGGCGCACATGGTGATCAGCGCGGTGGACTTGCCGCTGCGCTCCAGTTCGTGCAGGGCCTGGGTGACGAGCCGGGCCCCGGTGGAGCCGACGGCGTGGCCGAGCGCGATGGCACCGCCGTTCACGTTGACCTTGTCCAGGTCGGCCTTGTGGACCTGGGCCCAGGACAGGACGACGGAGGCGAAGGCCTCGTTGATCTCGACGAGGTCGATGTCGTCGAGGGTCATGCCGGCGGTGCGCAGTACCCGTTCGGTCGCGGCGACCGGACCGTCCAGGTGGTAGTAGGGGTCGGAGCCGACCATGGTGGAGGCGACGATCCGGGCGCGTGGGCGCAGTCCTTCACGGGCGGCGCGCTCCCGGCTCATGAGCAGGACCGCGGCGGCGCCGTCGCTGATCTGGGAGCTGTTGCCCGCGGTGTGGATACCGTCGGGCAGGACGGGCTTGAGGGCGGCCAGTGCCTCGGGGGTGGTCTCGCGCAGGCCTTGGTCGCGGGTGACGAGGGCGGTCTCGCCGGTGGGTCCCCCGGCGCCGACGACGGGAGCCTCGACGCCGATGATCTGCTTCTCGAAGCGGCTCTCCGCCCAGGCCCGGGCGGCGTTGCGCTGGGAGGCGAGGCCGAGGGCGTCCGCGTCGGCCCGGGTGATGCCCCGGTGCCGTGCGATGCGCTCGGCGGCGGTGAACTGGTCCGGCATGTCCAGGGACCAGCTCTCCGGCACGGGGACGCCGGTGTCGGGCGTGAGGGCCTTGCCGAGGAAGACCCGGCTCATCGACTCGACGCCGCAGCCGATGCCGGTCTCGATGGCGCCGGCGGCGATCAGCGCGGCGACCAGGTGCACGGCCTGCTGGGACGATCCGCAGGCGCAGTCGATGGTGGTGCAGGCGGTGGTGTGCGGAAGCCCGGTGTGCAGCCAGGCGTTGCGGGTGACGTTGTTGGACTGCTCACCGGCCTGGGTGACACAGCCCCCGATGACCTGCTCCACGGTGTCGGGGGCGATACCGGCCCGCTCGACGAGGCCCTTCTGGGCGAGCCCGAGGAGCTCCGCCGGGTGGAGCCCGGACAGGACACCGCGGCGCCGCCCGACCGGTGTCCGCGCGGCTTCGACGATGACGGCCTCGGTCATGGCTCTCCGTATGGGGTGAGGGGGCGTGGGGGCCCGGGACTGACTGACTGTGGTTCCTGCTGCTCCGAAAACTAGAATTCGTTCTGGAAGTGGGCAAGATCCAGTCCCGCTCAGTGGCCGAAGGCCGCTCGGCCCCCATGCGGACGCCGTCAGATGTGCGACCCCCCGTCCACCCGCAGCTCGGCCCCGGTGAGGTAGCCCGCGTCGCGGGACGCCGCGAAGGCGATCACCCCGGCGATCTGCTCGGGCTCGGCGGTGCCGAACGGGGAGCGGATCCGCCCGTAGTACGAGACGTCCAGCTCGGGCGGCAGCACGTGCGGCCCGGCCAGCGGCGTGGCGACCGAGCCGGGCGAGACGGGCACGACGCGGATGCCCCGGTGGGCGACCTCGGCGGCCAGGGACAGCGAGAAGCCGAGGACGGCGCCCTTGGAGGCGGCGTAGGCGGTCATGTACGGGTTCCCGTGCGCCGCGGCCGAGGAGGCGACGTTGACGACGACGCCGGTGCGGTCCGGCAGCAGGGGCAGTGCCTCCCGGCAGAACAGGGCGGTGCCGACGGCGTTGACCGCGAAGAGGTGCTGGAGGTCGGCGACGGTCAGCCGGTCGATCGGCGTGGTGCGGTGGATACCGGCGACGTTCACCAGGACGTCGAGGCCGCCGAGTTCGGCGGCTGCCGCCCGTACGGCGGCCACGACCGCGTCCTCGTCGGCGACGTCGGCGACCCGGGTCGCGATCCGCCCGGGACCGGAGGCCGCGGCTGCCGTTTCGGCCAGTCCCCCGCCGGACAGGTCGACGGCGAACACCGCCGCGCCCTCTGCGGCCAGGCGCAGCGCGGTGGCCCGTCCGATGCCGGATCCACCCCCGGTGAGCAGGACCTTCGTACCCTCGAAGCGGTTCATCGCGGCTCCTGTTCACTGCGTGCGCCGACGGACGGAGCGGCGGACTGTACGCCCGCCGACCGCCTCGTCGCGGTCCCCGTCCCACCGACCGGGACCACCCCTCGCGCGGCCCCGGACCACCGGTACCGGTCAGTGGGACTCACCGCCGTGGACCCGGATGTCCGCGCCTACCGTCCGGACCGTGGAGACCACGCGTCCTGAGGGGATGAGAGCAACGTGAGCGCAGTCGAGTCAGCACACGACGACGTCAGGGCCATCGAGGCGGCCGCCGCACCGACCCGCTTCGCGCGCGGCTGGCACTGCCTGGGCCTCGCCGAGAAGTACAAGGACGGCAAGCCGCACGCGGTGACGGCCTTCGGCCAGAAGCTCGTGGTGTTCCAGGCCGGTGACGGCACGCTCAACGTCCTGGACGCCTACTGCCGGCACATGGGCGGCGACCTCTCCCAGGGCACGGTCAAGGGCGACCAGGTGGCCTGCCCCTTCCACGACTGGCGCTGGGGCGGCGACGGCCGCTGCAAGCAGATCCCGTACTCCAAGCGGGTCCCGCTGCGGGCCCGTACGGCGGCCTGGCCGACCCTGGACCAGGACGGCATGCTGTTCGTCTGGAACGACCCGGAGGGCAACCCGCCGCCCGCGGACGTGACCGTCCCCCGCATCGAGGGCGCCACCAGCGACGAGTGGACCGACTGGCTCTGGTACGAGACCGTGGTCGACGCAAACTGCCGTGAGGTCGTCGACAACGTCGTGGACATGGCCCACTTCTTCTACGTCCACTACTCCTTCCCGACGTACTTCAAGAACGTCTTCGAGGGACACACCGCCACCCAGTTCATGCGCGGCACCGGCCGTCCGGACGCGCGCCCGCAGGAGCAGGACGGCAAGCCGAGGACCAGCGGCAGCAACTCGGTGGCCTCGTACCACGGCCCGTCCTTCATGATCGACGACCTCACCTACCACTACGAGAACGCCGACGACGTGCGCTCGGTCCTGATCAACTGCCACTACCCGGTGGACGCGAACCGCTTCGTGCTCCAGTACGGCATCGTCGTCAAGCGCTCGGCGTCCCTGTCGGCCGAGGAGGCCGACGAACTCGCCGCGGGCATGGGTCAGTTCATCAAGCTCGGTTTCGAGCAGGACATCGAGATCTGGAAGAACAAGACCCGCATCGACAACCCGCTGCTGTGCGAGGAGGACGGCCCGGTCTATCAACTGCGCCGCTGGTACGAGCAGTTCTACGTCGATGCCGCCGACGTGACGCCGGAGATGACCGACCGCTTCGAGTTCGAGCTGGACACCACGCGGCCCGTGGAGGCGTGGCAGCGGGAGGTCGAGGCCAACCTCGCCCGCAAGGCCGCCGTCGCCGAGGGCCGGCCGGTCTGATGCGCGTCGACAACCGGCTCGACGCCCGGCGTGCCGACGGGGTCCCGATGCGGCCGCTGGCCTGCGAGCGGTGCGCCGCCGAGGTGCTGGTGCGCAAGAGCAGTTGGCAGCAGACGAGTGTGCAGTGGACCGCGCGGGCCACGGCGGCCTGCGCGGAGCGGGACGCGGCCGACGGGACGAGTGGGACGGGCGGGACCGAGGGTGCCTTCGAGGGCTGCCGGTCCCTGCGCGACACGATCCGCGAGGCGGCGCTGCGCGGCCGTATCGAGGTCGTGGACCCGGCGGGTCCCGGCCCCGAACCCCGGGCCTGACGACGACACGACCCGACACCCAGGACCGTCCGCCGGGACACATCCCCCGGGCCCGGCGGACACAACGGTGGGGGGGGGGGAGGGCCCCCCCCCCCCCCAAC